>CAZGMU010000257.1:0-643 GCA_964526975.1 uncultured Planctomycetaceae bacterium | reverse complement strand
TCAAGCTCGATCGCAAAACACCAAAATAATTGAGAGGAGTCGGGAATTCCGAGTGGCACGCCCTGACACTTTGGGAAGGGCGTGGTTCGCCGAACTGTACAGTTCGGCGCCCTTTGAAAACTCAGGGCGTACCACCCACGCGTTTGAATTCGAATTCCCGGACGACCTCGAGTAATTGGCAGACAATTTGTTCGATCCGTTCCCAGCCCTGTTCGTACGCAGTCGTATTACTTGCGAACGGACAGGGCTGGTTTTTGGAATCGCCCCTTCTGCTGCCATCGACATTGCCTGGCAAAGTGGGCATCGCGAGCCATTCAAGGCACGGGTTACGACGAAGACATCGCATTCTTCATGCCGTTATGTCACCGCCTTGGCATTGCCTGGTGACAACCGCTCCGTCCCAGGCAGACGGCCTGCCAATAGATCGGCGAGTGGCCGCGTCGTATTGAACCGGCTCAAAATGATACGCAGCGTGGCCGAGATCGGCATCGCGAGCAGCATGCCAATGATGCCCCAGATAAGTCCCCAAAATGCGAGGGCCAGCAGCACGGTCACCGGGTGCAGCTCCATCCCGCGGCCAAACATTTTCGGCGCGATCAAGTTGCCAATCGTCATATGAATCGCGCCAGGAACCACTAGCGTG
>CAZGMU010000256.1:0-7320 GCA_964526975.1 uncultured Planctomycetaceae bacterium | reverse complement strand
GCGTTCAACACGTACCAAGCCTCAGTCTTCCCGTTTGGAAGGCCGATCGACTGTGCATAGGTGTCGCTCGGGTGGACCTGGATGGAAAGCGGCTGGCTTGTGAACAGAAGCTTCAAGAGTAAGGAAGGGTCTTCGGTGGTCCTGCTGGATCGCTCGAACCAAATTTCACCGACTGCGCTGCCGTCAACTTTCGCGCTACTCCATGGCAGCAAATCAGAAACGCCCCATGGTTTTTGCAGAGTGACTGCTCGCGCACGTTCAACGGTCAATTGCGTACCTCATGTTATAGCCAGCCGCGCGATAATGCTTTGCAGTAAAGCGGCAGCAAAAATCGCGCGCACGTATGGCGCCCGCGGTAACTAACAATCAGCGATTTTAGAAATGATCGTCGAGGTCAGCGAAATGCCAACCTGATGACGTTCAAGCGCATGTTGCGAGTATGCCCTTCGTAGCACGTTACTAAGGCCATAACGTGTTCATCCATTCATCAGATACTAGATTGTCTTCGGCTATCCGCCGCAAACTTCAAACTAGAACTAATACTTATGCGTCAGCCACGAGAGTGTAAGGAGTTACAACGACTTCAACCGACAAGCTCTTGAGCGCATGGTTCACGCCTGCAAAGCTGCCGGCGACAGGAGCGACATGCGCAATACCACGTCCCACAGCCACAGGAATAAGATTGACGCCGCCAACGCTCGCGTTTGTGGGATCGAAGGTAATCCACCCCGCACCGGGCACATAGACTTCTGCCCACGCATGGGTGCTACCCGCACCATCGAGGCCAGTCAGCCGGTGATTCAGATTGTGCAGATATCCGGAAACGATTCTTGCGCCAAATTCGAGGATGCGCACCGCCTCCACAAACAGAACGGCTAAATCCCTGCAGGAGCCCGATTTACGAGTCAAAGTTTCCAGCGGCGACTGTGTGCCTTCCTCATCGCGGCTTTGATAAGAAATCGCCACGGCGATACCTGCGTTGAGATCCTTCAGAAGTGACAGGGTATCGGTGGGGTTGCTGCGAACAAAGCTCTTCACCCATTCCCGCAACCGTCCGTCTGAATCAGGATAGAGTGGGACTGTCGTTGCGCCCAGATCGGCAAGTTCGTCGTCGCTATAAAAGAAAGGATAGGAGATTGCGGAGGCAGCGATGCCAAAAATCGGCCAAGGCTCGGCATTGAGTTCGATTTCAGCCACGCTGTCGATGGTCAAACTGTCGGACATGACAGAAAAGGCAGCGGTAGCGACCGTATTTCCAGCCACGTCCTGCGCCCAAGTAATGTTTCCGCGAGGTTCCGTCGTTAGTTTCATCGAGAGCAAGCGAAGCTCTCTGCTTTCTCGCGGGCGCAGCATGAGGCGATGCGGATGCAGAACAACTGATTTGCTGTATCGATACGCCGTTTTGTGCCTAATGCTTAGTCGGATCAAAAAATGACTCCTAGTGAGGCTTGGATTTGCGCCGGCCGGTACACTGGCGCCATTATGAATGCCGATTTCGAATGGCGTTTGTTCATGACCCCGCGGAACACGAAAGACTCAATATCGCTAACACGACCGCAAGCGGGGGTGGTTTTAACTAGCGTCGCAGCTTATTTTGGAGAAGGCGAACCGTAAAACGCAAACGAAAAAGTTCGTAGAATTCAGAATGAACTGAATGTAACGATGAGTAGATAGCCGCTAATCGATTAGATCGTATGAAAGCGAAAGCAGCCCATTACTTCAAAAGGTCGATTTAGTACCAACGTCCGCGGCCGTACCAGCCACCGCCGAATAGCAGTACCAAGACTAGAACGATAATGAGGAGTGTGTTGGTGTCCATGGGATTACCTCCTGGCTCGACCACAATTGTAACGGTTGAGTGCTGCGTTCGTTCCGCGCTGCGCTGGGTTTGTCATTCGATTGGGCGATTGCCACGGTGAGTAGGGTGGTATGCTTTCGGCTTGCTTGGTGCTCGCCCTCTTATTGAGATACTGCGGCTGTCGTTGAAGCCGGAAATCCAATGTTTTCCGCCGATATGTTGCCTCGATGCTATGATTAATGATCCGATCGCAAGAGCGTAAATTCGGCATAGTGAGCAATTCTATACACTTCGGCTGTCCAAAATGGCTTAGCCTGCCCAAGGGCAAGGAGCAGGAATGCGCAAGCGCAGGAAGACTCTCAAGAGACTTGCCGCAGCGCCTCGAGTTCGGCTCACAGCATCAAAAGCATCGGAAAAATTTGATCCGGCTAAGTTTCTGGAAACCGCCGCCAAGGACCGCACGCTAACAACACATGCTAAGCGCGAGATTATTTTCACACAAGGGGATATCGCGGATTCAGTCTTCTACATAAAAAAAGGCAAGATCAAAGTCACCGTCGTGTCACGGCATGGCAAGGAAGCCGTGGTGGCATTGCTAGGTGCTGATGAGTTCCTTGGCGAAGGATGTCTGATCGGCCAGCCGAAGCGGCTCGCTACCGCTGCAGCTATGACAGATTGTCAAATAATGCGGGTTGAGAAGACGGAAATATTGCGCGTTCTCAAGAATGAGCCGGCTTTCTCGCAGATGTTCATTGCGCATATCCTTGCTCGAAATGCGCGTGTTGAAGAGGATCTCGCCGATCAGCTTTTCAATTCGACCGAGAAACGCCTCGCGCGCTTACTTCTGCTACTGGCAAACTTCGGTAAGGAAGGGCGGCCCGAGCCGATCATTGCCAAGATCAGTCAGGAAACGCTGGCGGAGATGATTGGCACGACGCGTTCGCGCGTCAGTCATTTCATGAATAAATTCAGGCAGCTTGGATTCATCGATTATAATGGCCACCTAGAAGTGCACTCGTCGCTGTTGAGCGTGGTGCTTAGTGACCAGCAGCCCAATGTAACTGCACAACCCCGTTAGTGTGCACCCGCGTCCCTTTGATTTCACTCGATATTTCGTAGTTGCTGCGACCAATTGGCTACAAGGCGATTGTGAGCACTCTTGCACAGTCTGCGTGAAAGCGGAGCGCTAGCGTCTCCTCAACCGAAGCCAAACCAATAGCTCACCTGGCTCTCTATACCGGAAGGCGGCAAATGCCTTTCCGCATTCCGGATGTGCCCGCCGGAAGACCCCCTCGCCCCCACATCCGGCGGGCACAATTTCTCGCGAGACATTCCGCCTCCAAGGACGAAGGACAAGCGTTATGAGTGCCCCGAAATTTGATCCCGGAATCATGATATCCTCGTGTTCTTTAGAGTCCGATACACAGTCAGCCAATAAAGATCGCGACATACTGAGGATCGAATCGAAAGCCCCCGACATCGCGGGGAGCAATCCGGATGGAGGCCCAGACGAATTTTTGGAAAGGCAAGCGCTGCTGAAGCAGGAATTAGAACATCGGTTGATGAATGGACTACAGGTCGTTGCGAATTTGCTCTCCTTGCAGAGTCGTGCTGCGCAGTCGCCGGAAGCAAAGACGCAATTAAGCGATGCCGCAATTCGCGTGACCGCGATCTCGCGCGTCCATCGGCGGCTTCATCTGCTCGATCACGAAGAGAAAGTCGATCTCAGGGTTTATATAGAAGAGCTGTGCGCCGATCTTTCGGCGTTGCTTCTCAACGAAAATCTGACACGTAAAATACTGGTGTCTGGAACGAAGGACTATCTTCCTATCACGCTCGCAATTCCACTCGGATTTATCGTAAGCGAGCTTGTGACCAATTCTGCGAAGTACACGGATGGTAATATTAGCATCTCTGTCGAGAACGACGGTACGACGCATTCGCTTACTGTCGCCGACGAAGGTTTGGGGCTGCCTGAGGGCTTCGATTCCGCCCATAGCACGGGCCTTGGCATGAATATCGTGCGCTCATTTGTGAAGCAGATTGGCGGCACGTTGCAGTTCGGTCCGGGAAGGGATGGTCGTGGCACCTGTGTAACGGTCTCCTTGATGCTAGCCGCATAGAGACCGGGCGTCGTGTAGCTGACGTGCCAAGGCGGCGGTGTGATAGGCAGAATTCAATGTCGTATTGAGGCGCCAGCGCCGCCTTCATTGTCCCATGTCTCAGTAGCCATTTTCATCATCAGCAGTCGTCTGCTGCTCGCGAGGCGATCGTCGGATGAGTAAGCTAGAAGCTTCGCGACATCGCGCTCGGGAATGTCCAGGTTGGGCTTGTAGTCCAGCTTGCGGGCAATTTCCATGCGGATGCGGCTAAAGACTTTTCCACCAGCCTTATCGCCAGCTGAGAAAGCGCGTCGTTCTTCAGACTGTGCGCAGCAATAGGCGGCATCGCCAAAGGCAGTAATGTAGTTGTCTGCCTGCGCAATGATTTGCGCGACGTTGGGTGCGAACCAATTGAACATGAAAACCTGATGGGCAACAGTATGTGCCGAAGTTCATATAGGTATGATTACAGTTATTGCAACGCGCGCAGATCTATGCTCGGAGGAACGTAAGTAGGCGGCAGCGCGTTCACGAATATCGCCAGGCGGAGCTCCGATCGAGCAAGCTCCCGCCGTGACTCCTAACAATCCAAGTCAACGATAGATTGGCTTAAGCGGTAAACTGTGGCCCACTGTCGCGATACCCTCGCGTCAGTATTCAAGGGGAATACGATGCACATGCTTATAAATATGGGGTTTCTCGCGGTATTGATGTTGCCTTCCCCAGTGCTGGCACAGGTGAATAAAGTAACAGGTTCACAGGATTTCTGCTTGGTTGTTGGAAGCAAGGCGGATTGTAAATTTGACACCGCGAAGGGTTGCGAGATCGAAATCAGCGGCACCGATGCGGATTCACACCTGTGCATCGAGCGCACCAAGATAAACCAGTGGCCAGCAAGCCGGTATGCTAGATAAACGAAGAATAAAGTAGAAACCCAGAAGTGAAGCGGAGTAGCGAGCGTTCTTGTCTAAATTTCGCGTGCGATCGCAATAAGAGGATTTCTAATCTTTACGCACCATCTTTTGGCGCGTTTTCTTTTTGCGCCTTATCGCGTTTAGAAATGGGTCGATCATATTCAGTACGGTGTGCTCTGTTGTGTCGCTTCTTTCGTGTGGTTCTAAGAAAAAAAGCAACTACGACAACTGAAATTATAAAGGGCACATACACGATAGGCAGAGATATCATATCGAGGTCATAAAAGTCGGCAAACAGCCCTAGTCCTATAACGGCAAGGGTTATTGCGACGAGAATGTACATGGCAATACCCTCCGGCCATGGAGCATATTCCTCTGCAACTTTCCTTGCTGCGCGTCGCCGTACGTTATCTTTCATTGAATCCCTAGCAGTTTTGAACTGGTCAACTCCTTTGATGTTTTATAATGACGATATGACAACGGATCATTAGCAGTTCTTGTCTGCTTCTAGTCTTTTACCGATTTCTTGACGACGTTAGCGTAAGGTTTGTTTGGACAGGCGATGGCCGCAGGCTTCACAATGAAAGGTCGTCGTGCGTGGTGTCTTAAATGTCATTGTCATAAGGTTTCGGCATCGAGGACAATTCGTATCCTGACTGATGCGAGTGCGATCCAGAAGCTGCTCTTCTAGATGCAGGAGATTGGAGTTTTTCATCTCGATCGACACTTCTGCTCTAACGCATGAAAAAGGCGGGAGCGCGTAGCGTCTCTCTGTTGGCGATAAACATCCAGAGTCAAGCGCCAATCAGGCGACCATAGGCGCAAACTCGCTGGAGTACAAACAGCAAGGATGACCGCATTGTCGTTTAGTAATACGTGGAACACAACATCAGCATTGCACGTTGCGTTGCATGAAAGTTGCTCCAAATCCTCCCAAGCGACCGCTCGAAGAGCCAAAACAGCCCGCACCAACGGAGCAGCCGATCGATCCGAAGCCGGACGAAGAGCGACCTCTGGTGGATCCCGTGCCGCCGCAAGAAGATTTGCCGAGAATGTCGCAGTTCCAAAGCTGACGGCAGTCTTTTACTCCAGAATTGAAGAGGGCTTATGGCACGCAAAACGCTTGATCGCTTCGGCGATGATATCGCAGACAAATTCGAACTATTTCAGGAATGGTGGAACGCCGCGTCGAAGGAACTTCCTTCCGCAAAACAGCTTCGTTCTTATCTCCCCCCGCGCAAGCATGAGCGCAGCATCGCACTTCCGATCGCTCTTGTAATCGGTGGATTGGCGCTCGTAGGGGCAATCACGCTGCTTTCGACGGCGCCTGTACGCCGTCTTAAAGGGGCGGGTGGCGCCTCGTCTGCACGGAAGGCAACAAAGACAAATGACTTGCCTGAAGCCGGCAATGCTGCGGAGTCGTCCGCATCGCTTTCTCCAGCTTCCGCGAGCGCGCTGAACGATAAATAGCAGTGCCGAACAGATACTTACTTCTTCGCCCAAATATAGTTTCAAGATGAGGAACATAGAGGGTGTAGGTCTGTTGCATCTGCAGTGCACCGCCAATTCTGGCCGCGCCATGGAGTATTTCCTTATGACCAACGATCCGCGCAAAGACGACAAGAACCAGCAGCAGGGCGGTGGCGGCAATCCGGGTGGCCAGCAGAACCAGCAGGGTGAGAAGCAAAACCAGCAAGGCGGCGACCGGAACAAGGAAGGCCAGAACCAGCAAGGTGGCCAGAGCGAAAAGAAACAGTCTTAACGCCAATCGAGCCCCGGTCTTGCCGGGGCTTTTTTCTCAGGAGGGCGGCATGCGGAAAAAAGTGAAGACGCTGGACGAATTGTTCCATGAAACGCTGAAAGACATCTATTACGCGGAGAACAAGTTGACCAAAGCCATTCCGAAGATGGCGAAGGCCGCGCAATCGAAAGACCTGAAGAAGGCATTCGAGAAGCACGCGGTCGAAACCAAAGGGCAGGTCGCACGGCTCGAAAAGGTGTTCAAGAACATCGGCAAGAAGCCGCAGGGTAAGACCTGCGCGGCAATCAACGGTATCATCAAGGAAGGCGATGAAGTTGCGAAGGATTTCAAGGGTTCGCCTGCACTTGATGCGGGCCTGTTAGCGGCAGCGCAAGCGGTAGAGCATTACGAAATCTCTCGCTATGGAACGTTGAAATCCTGGCCGAAGAGCTCGGCGATAATGAATCCGCGCGTTTGCTCAACGAAACGCTGACCGAAGAGAAGAATACCGACGAATCTCTGACGCGACTTGCTGAAGCTGCGGTCAACCAGCATGCGGAAGCAGCATAGATTTTACGGTAGTGAATCGCCGCACCGACGCCCGCGGCGAAATGCGATGGCAGAAGTCTTCCCGGCTTCTTTGTCTCGCGGGCTCGGGTCTCAGCAACCCGGCCCACTTTTTAGGGCAATTGCCGTATCCAAGATTCCTAATTGATTGCATTTATTATGGTGGTGGGCGCGGGCGTCACAGAGCAGCGTCGGCAG
>CAZGMU010000255.1:2843-7361 GCA_964526975.1 uncultured Planctomycetaceae bacterium | reverse complement strand
CTTTCCTTGTCTATCCTCGTTTCCAGAGAGAGCAAGATTTCGAAAACACGTTCTTGGCACGAAATACTCCCAACACTTGAACCACAACGCCACGACGAACGCAACGTAAAGGCGATTGGATAATCTTTTCGTCGTGGTAAATTTCTATTCACCTCCGATAGAATAAGAGGATGGCGAAAAAACTCCCCATCCTCTGCGCGCTCGTTCTTACTCTCCCCACCCTCCCCGCCGCTCGCGGCTTAGCGCAACAACCCGCCCCGCGCTTCCTCGACCTCCCCGCCGACACCGTCGACGACAAAATCCGCGGCGGCATGCTCGCCCAAATCATCGGCAACCTCAACGGCCTGCCCCACGAGTTCAAGTATATCGACCAACCGGGCAACGTTAAAAGCTTCACCCCCTCGCTCCCCAACGGCGCCGTCACCGACGACGACACCGACATCGAGTGGGTCTACCTCCGCGAGATCGCTCGCACTGGCAACAACACTCTTCCTCCCGACCAAATCGCGTCCCTCTGGAAACGCCACATCAATCGCCGCATCTTCGCCGCCAATCGTTACGCCCGCGATCTGATGGACCTCGACCTCGAGCCCCCCTGGACCGGCAACGTCACGCTCAACCCCTGGTCCGATTTCAATATTTCCGGCCAGTTCATCTGCGAATCGTTCGGCCTGATGGCCCCCGCCATGCCCCAAACCGCCGCCCGCCTTGGTCTTAACTACACCCATGTCGCCATCGATGGCGAGCCCGCCCAAGCCACGCAACTCTTTACGACGATGATCGCCACGGCGTTTATCGAAACCGACATCGATCGCATCCTCGACGCCGGCCTAAAAGCCGTCGACCCAAAATCGAAGATCGCCGAAGTCGTCACGAGCGTTCGCCAATTGTGCCGCGACAACCCCACGGATTGGCGGAACACACGCCTCGCCATCAAGAACCGCTGGCAAACGCACGGCGGCGCCGTCCGCGATCGCAATGGCTACGAACTCAACACAGCGTGCGTCATCGCCGCGTTCCTCTACGGCCACGGCGATTTCATCGAAACGCTCCGCACCGCCTTCAACTTCGGCTGGGACGCCGACTGCAACGCCGCCACCGCCGCCACGATCGTCGGCGTCATGAAAGGCTACCGCTGGATGAACGAGCAAGGCTGGGACATCCAAGACATTTATCGCAACCACACACGCGACGACATGCCCGCCGTCGTCTCGCTTTCAAGTCTCGAAAATATCTGTATCGACGCGGCCCGCGTCACCATCAAACACAACGGTGGCGAAATTGTCCTAAAACCCTCTCCCCTTGGGAGAGGGCAGGGTGAGGGTGCCTCGAACACCTCCACACTTCCTCCACCCAAACTCTACCGCATTCCCATCGAGCAACCCGCCAACATCGAGCCGCTTGCCACGCGTGACGATCGACGGACCCGCGTTGTCAAACACTTCGAGAGCCAGCTCGCGAAAGACCTCTCCACGCCCGGCATCGCCCGCGCCCGCGCCGCCTACATCACCATCTGCCTGGGAAAAATCGACGAGACGAAACGCAATTCACCAGACGACTGGGCTGCCGCGGTCATTGAACTGAAAAAGCATGCAAAGGTCGTTCACAACTTGTTCAAATCCCCCGCCCCCATCGGCGACCCGCTCCGTCAGGCCGCCGAACAAGCCGGCCTCGAAGATCCCAAGAATCTCAAACTCACCGAGCGCCCGCTTGAGTAGGTCAGGCTGTGCCTGACAATCCCTCACCGCAACCCGTCGCCTGCCGGCAAGCCGAACAATGTCCCGGTCCCAACACCATCATCTGTCAGGCGCAGCCTAACCTACGCGCTACTTGCCGACCGTGTCGCGGATATCGTGAAATTGAAAGAATGCAGGTGGTCGTGAGGTGAAACATCCCCAATGGCGATCGTATACGCCACGCTCGACATATCGGTGAAACGATGAATGCGGCCACTCATGCGGACAGCGGGCATGACCATGCTTCACCGGGTTCCAATGGATGTAGTCGAAATGCCGCTCGAAATCGTTTTCGTCTTTAACCGTGTGTTCCCAATAGCGCGGCTGCCAGACGTCGCGGCGACGTTCGCGTTGGCGGGCGGTTGATAGAAAGCTCGAATTGTCAGGCACGGCCTGACCTACGGTGGTCAGCCATGCTTTCGTAAATTCTTTTTTGGTCCCCCCCCATCGCTTGGGATACTCGGTGTCTCCCGTCGGTAGCGTCCACATCGCATGTAGATGATCGGGTAGAAGTACGATTGCATTGACCGTCACGGGCCATTTCACATGGCACTCGCGCATGACTTTGCCAAGTAGAGCAACGGCCTGCAGATTGTCGAATAAGCGACGCCGCCGATGCACCACCACGGTGAAAAAGAACGTGCCGCCCGCGACGAACCACCGCCGATAATCGCTCATGCGAGCAGTATATCAAGTAGGTCAGGCTGTGCCTGACAATTCTCTCAGCGTAAACCACCCTCTGACTGAAACCCAACAATATCCGACACCATAACCTGTCAGGCACAGCCTGACCTACAAACTTCCCCTCCCCCTTACTTCGTCGCCTCCTCCACGATTTTGATCTCCTCCTCACTCAGCCCATACAACTCGTACACCAGCCGATCGATCTCCCGATCCGTCGCTTCGATCTGACGTGAGATCACCGTCCGCTCGTGATCAGTCCTGACCTTTGGTAGCCGCTCATAGAAGTTCAACATTCGCTTACTCAAACTGTTAAGTGTTGAATTTGCAGTGTCGGCCATCGGGCAAGCTCGGAGATATACCGGCTTGATTTCATAGTCATGAAACCGAGTGGTGAACAACCAATTGAACAACCTCGAATTCAGAATCGCAAGCAATCCTTCAAGTGGGCCAGTTCCGCGGCTGATGATGTTTGACAAGCGGTTGAGGTTGTACGTTTTGTTATTGTCGATAGTCGCAATAATTCGACGTGTCAACGAAAGATTGCGTGTCCTAACCACCAATATCTTCTTGCTGTCAAAAAACCGTGAAGGTGGTAGCGACCGACCAAGTTTTCCTTTGCTACGTACAAAGTCCGGGTCATACATGATCCATCCGTCCGTCGTCACCGCTCCATATCGTTCGATACCCGAACCTGGAACCATCGGATGAAAACGCTTGTCACGTTTCGTTGGTGTACAGAGTTCATCTCGGATAAAACCCGTGTTGATTCCGACGCCAAATTCGTATTCGGTTTCAATAATCGGATAGTGTTCTGTCAATCTCGCTACGATTTGTGCAGCTCGTTCGGTTAGACGGTAGTCGAAGACGCACGTGTCATTCTTGCGAAATCGTTTTTGTGAAATTCTATATTGCGGAGTTGTCAGCAAATCGGTTGGAACAGCCGGCGCTTGAATCGTTATAGCACTGGTTTTCGCGGGCTCACCTCGTCGCGCCACCACAATTGCAGTGTCAACGGTTGCACCGGAAAAGACTCGTGGGCCAAGTGGAGAAAGCCTCTCAATATTTGATTTTGTGAGCAACAACTGGCGCAATTTGTGGAATGTTGGCTGAACGAGAAAGGACGCTGAGACGATCATTCCCAAACGCCCCTCGTTACCTAGTAGCGAGATGCCGCGCTCTATGAAGTACTTATAAAGATCAAAGTTGCCCTCGGTACACGCGTAGTTTTCCTCATAGTACGCCCTTGTTTCGTCGTCTAAGACGTTTCTGTAAACATACGGCGGATTCCCGACCACGACATCAAAACCAGAGGTCTTGCTGCTGAAAATCTTCGGAAAGCCGTGCTTTCCTTTCCAATCGAACGCATTGATCCGCAGCGCCTCCTTCTCATCAAACAAATCGCGCTGCTTCCCAGCATAAAAATCCGATCCAATGAGGCTATTCCCGCACTTGATGTTGTCCGCCAAGTCCGGCAGCGCCCGTTCCTTATGAAACAGCATTCGCTCGACCGATTCCTTCGTCTCGCCTTCGAGCGCCTTGAGCAACAGCGACAGCTTCGTCACTTCGACCGCCTGGTAGTCGATGTCGACGCCGTAAATATGCGCAAGCAGAATCCGTTTTCGCTCAGCCGTCGTCAGCCGCCAATCGCCCGCTCCAGTTTGATAGATGCGCGGATTCGCGCCCCGCGAATGTTTGTCCGGCGAATCGACTTCCGTGTACTGCTTCAAGTACCAATCCAAAAGATACTGGTACGCCACGATCAGAAACGACCCGCTGCCGCACGCCGGGTCTAGCACCGACAGCGGCCGCCCGCTTTTCGACTCCTTGAACGCCGCCGTCAGCCCGCCGACTTCCTGCGCCGTCTTGCCCTCGACCAGCTTTCCCACCGTGTTCTCCACGATGTAGTCCACGATGTACGTCGGCGTGTAGTACACGCCGCCCGCCTTGCGGACCTCCGGCTTCTCTTCGATCTTCGCCCGATGGCCGGCCGTCAGCCGGATCACTTTCCCCAGAAACTGCTCGTACACCTGGCCCAGGATGTCGGCCGGCAACGCGGCGAATTCGTACGGACTTTCCGGGTAATAGAGCCGCCGCACGA
>CAZGMU010000255.1:0-2823 GCA_964526975.1 uncultured Planctomycetaceae bacterium | reverse complement strand
GGCTCGCGTCCGCGCTCCTCCTGAAAATGAAACAAGCCCGAGTTGTATTTTTCGTCAGCCCGGTGAAACATTTCGACGAGCCGCTTGTACACGGCCTCGCCATTCAGCAGCGCTTGCAGCCGGCCATAGTCCTCGATGCCGCGCCCTTCGCACATTCGCAGGAAGATGACGCGATCGATGATCCGCCGCACGGCGACATTCAGCTCGCGGTCGTCGAGCGATTCGTTCCGCAGACTGAGGTTCTTCGCTAGCGCCTCGCGCCACGTTTCGATCTCTTCCAGGAAGGCGGCGTCGACCTCGGCTGTGCCGCGTTTCTTCTTGTTCGACTCGGCGAACTTGTCGAACGCGCCCCGCAGGATCGCTTCGCGCGAGAAGATCGAGGCGATTTCGCTCCACCGCTCGATGTAGTCGGTGTAGTTCAGGAACATCACACGGGCCATTGCCGCGCTGTCGTCCTTGTCCGGCTTCACGCGGCAATCGTAGACGGCGAGTTCCTCGAAGTCGGTCAGAATCGACAGCGGCAACTTGGCCGTCCAGGCATAGCGCCGCAGTTGAAACGCCGGGCCGACATCGCTCTTGATGTCGACCGCCGGTTTCTTCGCTTCAACAAAAAACTTCGCCGTGCCACCAATCCGGAAACAATAATCGGGCGCCCGGACCGACTGCTCGACCTTGAGCCCTTGTTCCAGAATTACGTCGCGATACGCTTCAGCGAACCCTTGCCGGTTGAACACATCCCAGCCGAGCGCGACGAAGAACGGATCGAGAAAATCCTGTCGCAACTGCGTTTCGTTGTAGCCCGCGCGGCGATACGTGTCGCGATGCTCGGTGAATTTCTCGACCAGCTCGCGAATTGCGGGTGGCGCGGCGATCCCGCTTGTTTGTGCCGCGTTACTCTGCCTTGCCATCGCGCAACTACTCCCTCAATTAGCAACATCTCCATTGCAGCCAATGTAATCGCGCCGCCACGTCTCGTGTAGGTCAGGCCGTGAGTTGACCTACGGAATCACCAATATCGCAATCGCGACTAAACTCCGCTCCGCCGTAAAACACGCAAGCCTGCCCGCCCATCAGCAGGTACCGGACTTGGTGTGTAGAGAGCGTCGAAAGGACTTTCTGAATCGGGTTCGGGATCAAGCGAACCTCCCGCAGCGAGATAGAAGGCCCAGAGCTTACTCGACTCCCGCCATCGCTCGATAGGCGATAACGAATACCACTCTTGCCACTCGGAGTCGAGCTCTTCTTCCATACATTAAATTCTAGTCCGCAGGACCAAAAGCGGGTAGAGAAACAGCCACAAAACACACTAGCTCGCCGCCGACTCGAAACGTTGCGGCCATTGCCGCTTCGCCCAGCGCGAAAATCGCACTGTTTGCGAGCGCCAAGAATCGATGGGCGTATAGGTCAGGCGATACGTCGACTCGGTTCGTGTTCGCAGGCGGCGCTTGTGCTCGCGTTCGCCGGTGCCGAAGTCGATCACCCGATAGCCGCGGTGGCAACTGTCCCGGATCACTTGAAGCGTGAGCGCCGAACCGGCTCCGTTGTCATGCGACGCATCGAAACCTGTTCGCAACGCGGTCACATGACCCTGATAATGGTAGCCGTACAAAAACGCCAAGGGTTCATCATCGACCACGAGCACATTCACGTCGAGCATGCCCAAGCGAGCGGCGACGGCATGCGACGCTCGAAAGTATTCGCGAACGCGATCGTGCGTCAACGTGTTGCCATTCTCCATTCGCGATTGCCAGCTCGCATGGGCGACCGTTTCGCATTTCGCGTAGAGATCCCAACGGGGATCGCCGTCTCCCTCGGTCGCGGGCGAGGGGCGATGGCGAATGTACCGGCCGTTGCCGTCAGCAAGGAAATCGCGGATCGTCCGCTGAAACTGTCGACGCACCGACGGAGACTTGCTGGCCAGATATTCTTCCCAACTCGCTGGAATGTCGATCAGCGAGGTCCATTGATACTTTTGCTTGCCGCTGAACATGTTGGCGACGCGCATCGCCCGCGCGCTCTTGCCGCCTTGCGTGTCGTCGTCGGCCACCCAGCGAAGCTCCATCATGTCCCAGTCGCGCGGCGCGCGGCGAAGATACTGCATCGCGGCCAGCATCGTCGAAGCGGGATTCGGGCCGATCGGTCCGTACCACGTGGCCCAATTGTCGAGCGGATACGTGAGCACGCGAACCTTGCTCAAACGATACGTTTCCGTGCGCACACACAGAGGAAGAATCCCGATCGGCTGCCCGGCGGCGTACACGATGAGGACGCGCAGCTTCTGGTCGTGGCCATAATGACGCCAGTAGGTGTCGAGCCAATCGAACGTGTGGAAGAAGGTGGCGTTCGGCGTTCCTGGAAATAGGGAGTTCCAGAGCAACCGATACTGGGCCAATTCTTCCACATCATTGACTTCGACAATATCGACCATGGACAACTCAAAAGGAGATTGGATAAGAAAAGGCGAGACGAGATTGGAGCGAACGAGGGTGAATGCTCCTGGTTGCAAGCCGTGTACCACAGCGTTCACAACCTCGAAAAGCAGCGATTTTCTAGCTCCATGGCGATTTTCCTGATGCGGTCGAGAAACATGTTGCGAAAAAACAACACCACAACTAGACACGTTTTGATCGACTCAGTGAATTGTCTGCAGAATAGAAAATGGACAGGATAACAGGATCGGCGAGATCAACAGGATTGGTTGATGACTTATCTCGTATGCACCGTACAACCGCGTCGCTAAGGAACGCCTCAAGAATAACTTCCCGATTTCAGAATAACCACGGAGACACGGAGGGCACGGAGAAGAAAGCTAGGAGGATAGGA
>CAZGMU010000254.1:0-7365 GCA_964526975.1 uncultured Planctomycetaceae bacterium | reverse complement strand
TATAGCTCAGGCTCGTCTCTTTCTTTGGTAGCTGGCGTTCCGGGGGCTCCCTGTTCCCACAGGCGAATCGTTTTGAATTCGTCAGCCACACATAACTGGCCGACAGCCACAATCGCAAATGCACATACGAGCAATGAGGAACGAGCAGCCAAAGAAAAAGCCAGCATAGTAGTATTCCAACCTTCGCAGCAAGAGAACAAACGAACCACGTAGCAATAAATGAAAAGCCGGCCCGCCGCGCGGCCCGGGAAAACGGCCGGCGACATAACCAGCTTTGTTCACAATCGATCCTTAAAGCCGAGCGCGAATTGCGGCGATTAGCTGCGCCCGCTGCGTGAGCGCACCACGGTCTGGAACATTCAGCTTAGCCGCGAAGCTTCGCAAATCGTCGATGCTCATACTGCTGAGATCATGCTCCTGACTTTTAGGCTTCAGCGGACGCACCGCCTCGACCTCCACTTCGCGCAGCGCCTGGGCCGCGTCTTCCATGGCGTCTCGGTCGTCGTCAAAAACAGAGTCATTCTCACCAGAGGAGAATGGCTGGTCGGTGCCAGAATATCGATCGTAGTGGGGCACAGTTACTACCTCGCGTCACTCTTCGATAGGAGGCAAATCGACGTTAGACGGGCCGTTGGTCACCTTGCGTGCTTGTCGAAGCGAGAGCCATGGCATGGGCAGTCCCAGCTAGCCTCAGTCCCATTCCAATGCACGATGCAGCCTAAGTGCGGACAAACGGCCGACATCTCATAGGACTTTCCATTTCCGTCGCGATAACAAGCGATCTTTTTCAAACCACGACGAAGCACAGCGCCGCTGCCCGGCTCGATCTCATTGACGGATTCTACTTCGCCCGGCGTTAGCCAATCAAGATACTGCTTGGCGGCATTTAGCGATTCTCTCGTAAAATTGCCCATCGCTCGAACTGGCTTACGCGCCGGGCTGTACAACATCTCTCAGGGATTTCGCTTGCCGAGGATAAGATTGCCGAGAAGCATACCAACGATCGTGCCATGCGTGAGGCCCATTCCCGAGTCACCGGTTGCGATAAATACGTTCTCTTTATCCAGCGGGTTGCGTCCGATGAAAGCCAGGCCATCGGCGGTTTCCATGCACTGGCCGGCCCAATTAAATGAGGCCGTCTGGGAATTCAAATGCAGGGTGGCACGCCCTGAGTCTTCGCAGGACGTGGAACTGTACAATTCAGCGAACCACGCCCTTCCCAAAGCGTCAGGGCGTGCCACCCGGGATTCCCGGCCGGCCCAATAAATTCGACTCGCTCATCATCGGAAAGCGAGTCTCGGTCCAACCCCGCAGGCGCGCATGGCGTTCCTCCGTATCGTGTTATGAGAGGCGGTCGCGGATGTCCATACAGATTGTGTATCTACCAGCGGCAACATGGCATGCGTTTTCATAGCTCGACTCTCGGGCAAATGAGATTGGGATAGACTATAATCCGGCAAACAGACGAGCAAATTTCGTACCGCGCTTTTCCGGCGAGCATAAGCTCCAGGGACAGACACAAACAATCACCCATCCTCTCTTTTCCCATGTCACACGCCTCGATCCTGGTCAATTCGCCGCCACTTTGGTTTCATTTATTGATCGCTAATTTGATGCTGGTCGCTGCCGGCCCATTACTCGCGAGGGCGGAAAATGAAGGTGACACCCATCCGTGGATTAAATCGAATGAGTTCAATGAAGCCAGCTTCACCGCGATCGCCGATCCGAAGATTCGGATTCATGTCAACGCGCCCCTCGATGCCAATGGCAATCCCCAGCGCGCGACTCGACTGATTGTGTATGCCTTGCCGAACGGTAATACGCTTGAGCAGACACTCGGCTGTCAGATGAAACCAGGCCTCGATTGGCACTATGACATTCAACACGTGGCAGCCCAGGTGCGGCTGCTCCGAACGATCATGCCCGAAGAAAAGATCGTGTTAGTATGTGCCGAAGCGCCAGGGCTCAGTTGGCCAAGTTTCCGAGCGGCACAGAAGAACCCCCACGCCATCATCCGCGGCCTCGTCGACAAATGGCGCCAAAAGTTTGGCTCGACCGACACCAAAGTCTTTCTCACCGGCCATAGTGGCGGCGGCGGGTTCATGTTCAGCATCTTAGAAGCAGGCGACGCGATTCCCGATTACATCGACCGCATCGCTTTTCTCGACGCTAATTACAATTTCGACGGCGCAAAGCATGGCGGCAAATTCGAGCAGTGGCTCAAAGGGGACAACTCGCGACGGTTCATCGTCATCGCGTATGATGACCGCGATATTACTTTCAACGGCAAAAAGGTCGTTGGCCCCACCGGAGGCACGTACCGAGCAACCGGCCGCATGCGCGAGGCATTCGGCTCCATGTTTCCACTCGCCGAAACCACCAATCCACCTTTTCGAGAAACGACGGGGTTAGACGGCCGAATTCATTTCTTTGTTCACCCCAACCCGGCCAACAAGATTTTGCACACAGCATTGGTGGGTGAAATGAACGGTCTCGTCCATGCCGCGACGGTGGGCACGCCCCAGGAAGAAAAGTGGGGCAAGTTCGGCGGCCCGCGAGCGTACACGAAATTTGTGCAACCTGCTCCACCCGACGCGCCGAAAAAGACGTCTGGCTCATCCCCATCCGCGGCCAAAGCCGCACCAATATCCGATGGCAAGCCATTGGCCAGCCGTCCTCAATCGCAATTGCCATCTCGGCCACAAAATGCGCCCGGCGGCCGCGAGTTTATGCAGAGCATCGCAGGGATCAAAAACATGGCCGATCGCGAAGCCGCGATTCTGCGGGAGATTACCCAGGGAAACTTTCCGAACTTCCTGCGGATGTTCAAAGCGGTGCCCATTACAGGAACATTTCAGAAAGGCGGCAAGGAAATCAACGTCACGATCGAAGTTGCCCCCGATTATTTGGCCGTTGGCGCCGATGAGGACTTCGTTCGCATCCCCATGACACCGCAGACCGCGCAGAAGATTGCCGATCAATTCGGCTGCATGCTGCCGACTCGCAAGTTAGTAGACGCGATCGATCGCGTGGCTGAACAGCAGGTTGCTCCTCACCCCATGACAGAACAGCGCGAAGCCGTGGCCACCTTCTTGGAGCATAACGCGATTATCGAAAAACAGCGCGGCGATAAACCGCTCGGCCTGCTCCTCGTGGGAACCAAAAAAGACATCGTGCTTACTCCACGCATCTTCGAACGCCCCCAGCGCTTGGCGATCTATGGCTGGCGGCAACTCAACGGCCAACCAATTCAGCCGCTCACGATCGCGCATTGGAACGGGTACGTCGATTACAGTCATGGCGTGCGGCTGGTTCGCGACGAAGTAAAGATCGATGGTCAAACCCTGAAACTTTCCCAATTGCTGATCGACCCCGCAAGATGTGGATTGATAAGCGACGAAGGACCGATGAACCCACCACGTTATCCCGCACGGTAAGGGACGATTCAGCAATAACCAGAATAACCACGGAGACACAGAGGACACAGAGAAGACAAAGGAGAAAGCACAGAATGCTAAATCGCAACTAATCGACGATAGTAAGTCAGAACATAGGAAAAGACGGAAATAGTTTTTTCGCCATTAGTAAAAATTAGCGCAGATCGGTGTTCTTACCTCCTGTATTTCTTCTCTGTGTCCTCTGTGCCTCCGTGGTGACTCCCATCTGCCGAAGTTATTTTCGAGCCGTTCCTAAACGCCCCAATTCTTTTTCCTTGGGCAGTGACGGAAAATACCATTCACTCTCTCGCAAAAAGCGCGTATCCAATAGCCGGCGAGCCACGCTCGCCGGGTTCCCGGACCGCGTGGCGGTCCGGCTATTGACTGATCATTGAAAAAAGCGACGGCAAAAAGCGACGGCGCTCTCGCTTTCGCGAGAACGCCGTCTTCACCTCCCAGAAAATTTCGCACTGGTTATTTAGTGACGGTGCCTTGCGACCCCTGAGCGGTTCCAGGGGGCACATTTGTTCCCGGTGCGTTTTGTGGCTTTACAGGAAAAAGTCTTTGACCGGGAGCGGGAACTTGTGTTTTCAAGCTGTTTCCGTCGTAGTGGCCAGATGTAGTTTGCTCGCCAAAATAAACATTGGGAGAAAACGCATAGGGTTGTCCTGTTTGCTGCAACCACAGTTGTTGCTGCTCTGGAGTCAAAACACCATGGAGCTGCGTGGCAAACTGTTGCTGCAAACGAGCCCAATCGGCTTGGTTAATCGAGCCTAAATCGTTACCAGCCTTATCGCGAAACTGTTGAAGTTGTTGGCGCCAGTTGTTGGACAGGGTTCGCAGTTGTCGCACTTGATCCGGTGTAAGGTTCAACTGCTGGCGAACCGCCGGATCATTAAACGCATTGTAACCCATGAACTGGCGATTCAATTGGTTGTAGCGAGTCTGCATCTGCGGGGAGGTCAGCGTACTATTCACGGCGCCCCCAAACTGCTGATTGAACTGCATTTGCAACTGTTGCAGTTGCAATTCGCGCTGTTGATCGGTCAGCGCGGGATTCGAGGCTAACTTACTTGCCTCCTGGTTATACCGAGCGTAAGCGTCTTGATACGCGCGATTCATGGCGTTGTACTGAGCATCGTTCATATTGAGCTGACGTCGAGCGCCCGGATCGCTAAAAAAGGGCGTGGCACTAATACCGTTGTTGTACCCGTAGGCATTGGCATTTCGGCGAGCTGCGTTGACATTTGCACGAACATTGGCTCGCGTCGCGCCGTTCGAGGGAGCATTGCCCACATTGGCAGGCCCCACGCCGGGAGCCGGGCTTGGCGTTCCAACCCCGCCGACGGCTCCTGCATTTACATTCCCGGCCGCTCCCGGGGTGCCAGGAGCTCCAGCAACGCCAGGCGCCCCACCTGTGTTCGCCGTACTCACGCCGTTTGTGTTGATACCACCAGCGGCCGTTGTTCCAGGCGCTGTAGTTCCCGCTCCCGTCCCGGCTGCGCCTCCCGCTCCGCCAGCCCCATTGGTTTGAGACCAACTTGTCGAGCTTCCGACGGCAGCCAGAGCCGCTGCAACTGCGAAAATAAAGAAACATTTCATGATCGTTCTCCCCATGTGTGCGAGGTGGTCCTCGAGGAATATTCACTGACGTCGCCTGCATTAAATGCACTTCGCATGCCGCAAAAGGCGAAGTTGCCGTGACATCTTGTCTGGCGATGTGAGAAAAAGTACTGGCGTTGCGCCTACGAGGAGATCAGCGCTTCGAATTCGTCTTCGCTGATTACGCGAACACCGAGAGAGAGGGCCTTATCAAGTTTGGAGCCAGCTTTTTCGCCTGCGACCAGAAAGTCGGTTTTCTTGGAAACGCTACTGACCGCATGGCCGCCATGCTGAACGATCAGCGATTCGATTTCATCCCGTTTGTATTTTTGCAGCGCTCCAGTGACGACAAGTGTCTTGCCAGCGAGCGAGTTACCGGCCGAACCTGTCGAGGTCGCTTGTTCGACATCCAGCTTTACACCCGCATCACGCAGCTCATGGATAACGCGTTGCCCTTCACGGCTATGCAGAAACGCATGGAGAGAGCCGGCGATCTCGCTGCCAATGCCGGCCAGCGCGCCATCCTCCTTGAGCACGCTGATCTGATCGAGCGGGGCCGCGACGAGCGCGTCGATCGAGCCGAAGTGGTCGGCCACGATGCGAGCCGCCGTGGCGCCGATATGGTGAATCCCGAGGCCAGCCAGCACACGCACCAGGCCGCGCGACTTGGCCGCCTCGATGCCGGCAAACAAATTATCCGCCTTCTTTTCGCCCATACGCTCAAGGGCGAGTACGGCGTCCCGCTTCTTATGAAGCGAGAAAATGTCGCCGAATGAGCTCAACAGGCCGGCATCGGCGAGCTGGAAAACCACTTTCTCGCCCATTCCCTCGATATCCATCTGCCCACGGCCGGCAAAGTGGATAATCCGCTCACGAAACTGGGCCGGGCACTCCGGGTTCATGCAGTATCGTCCCGACTCATCGGCTTCGCTGAGCGGGTCGGGCGGCGCGATGGCCTCCGGCTCCCGCCCCTCTTTCGCGGCGCGGGCTGCTTCCCGTTCCACCTTCGACGCGTGCGACTCGATTTCGTGAACCCGGCGCTGATCATACTCGATCTCAATCTCGCCACCACACTCGGGACACCTCTCCGGCGGCGCCATCGGCTTGAGACCACGCGGGCGTTTCTCGGTGAGTACCTGCACGACTTGGGGTATGATCTCGCCCGCTTTCTCGATGATCACGGTGTCGCCGATGCGGATGTCCTGCCTGCGACAAAAACCGGCTCCATGTTGGCCCGCGGCGTCAGCTTGCCCGACTTGCCGACTTGCCAATCGACGCTGACCAGCTTCGTCACCGCTTGCTCGGCCGCATACTTGTAGGCGATGCACCAGCGTGGAAACCTACTGGTGTAACCCAACTGCTCCTGCAAATCGACGCGGTCGATACGGATGACAATGCCATCGATCTGATAGGGCAGCTCGCTCCGCTGAGCGGCAATCTCTTCAATGAACTGCCACACCTCGTCGATCGTCGCGCATTTTCTCGTCCAGCCACGACGGTCGGGTCAAGCTGCTTCAGCGTGCCGGCCGTCGCATTGCGCGGATTGGCAAAAGGCTCCTCCCCGGCCTCGACAACCGCCTGGTTCATCCGCTCGAACTCGGCCGTCGGCATATAGATTTCGCCGCGAATCTCGACGACCTCGGGAATCGGAAACTTCTTACTCGCACGCAGCGCGAGGGACACGGCCCGGATCGTGCGCACGTTCTGCGTGACATCGTCGCCGCGCCGACCGTCGCCACGGGTAACAGCCGAAGTGAGTTGCCCATCTTCGTAACGAAGACTAATCGCAACTCCGTCCACCTTGGGATCGGCCAGATAGCCGCCCGCGATCGGAAAGCCATTTGCGTTTGCCTCAGCGAGCACCGAGTCATACCTCTCGTGAAGTTGCCGGCGTGCTTCCTCCGCTTTGCTCCCACCTTTTCGCGCGGCCTCTAGTTCGCCAGCGATAGACAATAACTTAGAATCGGTCGCTTCAAATGCCCGTGCCGCCCATTTGCGAAGATCATCCGCATCATACGTATTGTCGATCGAAAACATCGGCCGCGCATGAGTGACGGTACGAAAACCATCGAGCGGCTGCCCGGCCACGCGCTGCGTGGGGCTGTCCGGCGTGATGAGGTCTGGATTGGCGTCTTCCAGCTCCTTGAGCTTCGCCAGCTTCGCATCGTACTCGCGATCCGAAATCGTCGGCGCTGCGTCGACGTAATATCGCCGATCGTGCTCGCGAATCTCGTTGCGGAGATCTTCGATCTGTTGTTGGATGCCCATAGAAAAGTTTGTAGCTGAATTCGCAAGAATTCGGCCACACAACAAACAGGTCCGAATT
>CAZGMU010000253.1:0-7385 GCA_964526975.1 uncultured Planctomycetaceae bacterium | reverse complement strand
GCCAAGAACACAAAGGACGCCAAGCAATTCGCTGCTGATTTCTGTCTTCCTTGGCGGACTTGGCGGTTCAATTTGTTAAAAGCCTTTAGCGCCTTGGTGTGGGCTTCTTAAAGAAAAGCTCACGAGCGCGAACGGCTGGAATAGCCACGAAAAACGCAAAATGCCACCAAAACTTTTCGTGCATTTTTGTGTTTTTCGTGGCTCACACCGAACCTAGGAAAAACAACCGTCTCTAGGAAATGCGACTCCCGGAAATACCCAGCAGTTTTTGCACTATCCCAAATCGACCCGATTACCTTACTTTGTCGATCCTGGTCCACGAGCCCGAAGTCTTGTAGAATATCCCCAAGGCCGTTGACGAGTTTTTCACAACCTGATTTACTTGAGGCCTCCCACGCAGCCCTAGCTCAATTGGATAGAGCATCGGACTACGAATCCGAAGGTTAGAGGTTCGACTCCTCTGGGCTGTAATGGCTTACGCCGATTGAAAACAGCCTGTCACAGATGTTGTCACACTTGCAGCGCTTCTCAGACCAATAATAAAGCCCCCAGGCAGCGCTAACTACCTGGAGGCACGCGGCCTTTCAGTTCGCTCAGGTTTCTGTATCTAATGGCCACGCCACGGTACTAAAGCAACTTACCAAATTGCGTTCCACAGTAGATCAGAGAGCAAACGCGCTTTAGCGTTGGCCGCCAGACCGAATCTCCCACCAACCCGGCCCCCGGCGAGAACGAATAAAGGTAATTTGCTCTAATCATCCGCGCGATCCGAAAGAATCTTGCCGTTTTTGGCCTCGATTTTCAGCTCTCGCTTCGTCCGGTCTTTGTAGGCCTCCACTTCCCATCGTCCGCGTTTGAACTCGGCGCTCACAATCGGCCGATACCCCTGCTCGCTGACGTTTTTCAGCAGCTTGGTTAGTCGGATTGCTTGACCAATTGACGCCGGCCTGTTGTCGTCTCGATGTTTGGAGATGGTCTTTCCCGTCAGCGGGTCGATATGCAGCTCATACGAGTCGTTTCCTTGTTGCACCTCCACTTCCCACCGGCCGTCGTCCATTTCCGCTTCGACGATGAGATAGCCCGATTTCTCCAACGATTCCGCAATTTCCTCCAATGGCTTGGATTCGCTGGCCGGGCGATCGCCTGCCAAAGCGGCGGCGCCAATGCAAGCGGTCAGCAACAACGTCCACGCCAACAGGCCTGCTGCGAGCATATTCATGATAATTCTCCTTTGTAGGGTTAGTAGCTGTTGGACAATCATTTGCCCTGGTGAGAAAGTTCCTGGCTCGAGCAGCAGTGCTCAAGCCCTCTGATTAAGTCTACGGAGCACACATAAACTGCCCGTGAAGCCAAGTTAAAATCCGCTTTATCTTTCCGCCTTATGTCCTTTGGGGCCGCTATAATTCGATCATGAGCATCAAGGCCCTACTCATCGAGGATGAGCGTGATCTGGCGGATTTTGTCACGCGTGGATTGCGCGAGGAGGGGTATGTAGTCGAAACAGCGTGCGACGGCGTGGGAGGCTGGCACGCATTGAAGAGTGGTGAGTGGGATGTAGTTATTTTGGACTGGGGGCTGCCCGGAACCGATGGGCTGACCTTACTCAATCAATTCCGCACCAAAGACAAATCGACTCCGGTCTTGTTTCTAACGGCTCGCGATACCGTGCCCGATCGCGTGAAAGGGCTCGATAGCGGTGCCGACGACTACCTATGCAAGCCATTTGCATTCGATGAGCTTCTCGCTAGGCTCCGCGCGCTCATCCGCCGCCCGAGCCAATCGGCCAGCACGACGATCGAAAAATTCGGCGTCAAAATCGACCTGAACACCCACCGCGCAGAGCGAGACGGCGCGAAGCTATCGCTAACCGCCAAGGAACAGGCACTCCTCCTGTTCTTCATGAGGCACCCTCATCAGGTGCTGACTCGCACGCGAATCTACGAGCAAGTTTGGGACGAGCGATACGACGGCTTCTCCAATACGCTCGAGGTTCACGTCAAGGAGTTGCGGCGAAAGTTAGAGGCCCACGGTCCACGGTTGATCCACACGCTCAGAGGAAGAGGCTATCGATTCGATTCCATGCCTCCAGACGTAGCCGAACGATGAGCCTCACCAACCGCCTGCTTGTTTACTTGCTCTCCTTATTGGCGGCCGTGCTGCTCGGCTTTTCCGCCAGCGTGTTTCTGTTGGTCCACCATTACTTGCAGGTCGAACGCGGCGAACGCCTCGCGTCCGCATTGAATACGCTTGTTGGCTCACTCGATATCGAGATAGACACCGTAGAGTGGGAACCCACCGATCGAGCCATTTCGCTCCCGCACGGTCCCCTAGGAGAAGAAATCTACTGGTTTATAACCGATATCAACGGCCACTTGATCGATGCGGACCAAACACCCAACAGCAATGTGTTCCAACAGCAAATCGCGATGAGTCTCGACCAGCTTCCGATCGATTCGAACGCCACGACAAGCACTGCGGGGTGGCAGTACCTGCGACGACATATCAAAGCATCGCAAATCTCAAACGACGATCTGCAGCGCGAGCGCACCGAGGAAGAGATCGAAAAGGGGGAGTATCCGTCGTTGATCATCGTCGTAGGCATTTCGCAGCTTCCCATGCGAACGGCGGCTCAACGACTTATCCTGATCTTGATGACGGTGGGATTGCTGCTCTGGGGACTCTGTTTCGCGCTGGGACGCGTGATTTGCCGTCGGGCTTTGATGCCAGTCTCTCGCATGGCGAATGCTGCCCAGGCCATGACTTCACGCGACTTGAGCCATCGCCTTCCGCCGGTGCCGTCTGGCGATGAACTGGCGACCATGAACGAAGCGTTCAACCAGTTGTTGGATCGGCTCGAAGTGGCTTTCGAGAGGCAGAGGCGATTCACCAGCGATGCCTCGCATCAACTGCGCACTCCGCTCACAATCATTCAAGGCCAAGCCGAAGTGGCGCTTCGCCGCGTCCGCTCGCCCGACGAATATCAAGAAGTTCTGCAAACCGTTCGAGAGCAAGTCGGACGCTTGAATAAATTAGTGGAGAGCCTCCTATTTCTGGCCAGGGCCGATTCCGAATCGGCCCTGCCGAAGCTCGAACCGACCGATCTAGTCTCTTGGCTTTCCGAATTCGAACGAAACTGGACATCGCCGGCGGAGAGCGCAACCGTTCATTTCGAGAATTCAACACACGTTTCGCTACTCGTCTCTGCCCATGCGGAAATGCTCAGCGAAATCGCCAGAAACCTCCTTGAAAACGCGATCAAGTACAGCCGCGCCGGAACACCGGTCGTTATCGGCCTGATCCAAGATCAGAAGCGGGCCGGATTTCGCGTTCAAGACAAGGGAAGTGGGATGAGCAAGGAAGAAACGAGCCGGGTCTTCCAACCTTTTTTCCGCGCCGAAGCCGCCCAACGATCCGGCGCCGAAGGCAGTGGACTGGGGCTTTCCATCGCCAGCCGACTATGCGATGCGATGAACGGCACAATCGAGGTCGAAAGCCAACCCAACCACGGCAGCACCTTTTCGATCTGGCTGAATCGCTGTTAGCGAGGCTTGCACTGATATTGAACAATTACCCACGAGCCGAGGTGCCATGCCCACGGCTTTGCGTGGGCATGCCGAGTAGCACGCTACGCCGTTAACCTTTTTCCAAATCAAACCATTCGTGGAAATATGGTTCCGTGGTTGGCTTGGACGAGAAGAATCTCACGCAGAGGCGCGAAGGCGCAGAGTAAGGAATGGAACCACGAAGGCACGAAGATCACGAAGAAAGAAGGATTATATCTTTGATGCAGCCACTTCGAAATTCTTTGTTCTTCGTGCCTCGTGGTTCTAATTGTTTTCACTTTGCGCCTTAGCGACTCTGCGTGAGTCTCTTCTGAAAAGGATTAACGGCGTAGAGTAGCACGGACTTTAGTCCGTGTGTCCGCTTCCAATCCATTCACAGACTAAAGTCCGTGCTACGGGGGAACGCTACCGCTTCTGCCGCCCGCGTTGCAGGCGCTCGAATTCTTCCTGCAGCGACTGCTTTGCTTCCGGCAGCGCGACGACAAATTGTCGGTCGTGCTCCACTTTGTAGTGGTACGTGATCAGCCGCGCGTTTTCGTCTGCCGCTTGGACCGGCGTTTCGATTTCCCATCGCAACAGACCCATTGGTCGTTCTTCGCGCACGTACAGTTTGTCGGGACTGATTGGATCGCTCATCTCGCCGAGCGTCACGCGGATGTCTGCGTTGTTCTCCGCGTGGGGCAGGCGATCGAGCACCCGCACGAGCGTCTTCTCCTTCGCAAAGTTTTCGACCACGAGCCGATACTCGAACTTCGTTTCCCGATTGCCTCCTTGAACGCCATCCTGCTTGTCGACCAGCTCGCGCCGAGCGCGCAACTGCGGATCGGCCCCGAAGCCGACGACAAACGTTTGTCCGCGCGCGACGGTCGGAATTTCTCCACGGCCCACGAATCGCCCGTCGAGGTACACGGTGATCGGCCCTGCCAGCAAATCCTGGTCGCTCGAGTTGACCAGTTCGGCCTCGCGATAGACAAACGATGTCAGCACCGGCACGGCCACGTGGTAGAACTTGCTCTTCACGTTCGCCTGCATGATCCGCACCATTTGCTGGTCCGTCCGGCTTGCCAGGCTGACATTTCCAGCCAACTGGTAGCTCAGACTCGGCCCATTCGACTCGTCGGCCTTTTCGCTGCGTAGCACGCTGAGCGTCGTGGCGTCGCCACTGATCTCCATTTGCTGCAAGCCATAGGCGGCTGTGTTGAGATTCCAATTCGACTTGTTTTGCTCATCAAAGGCGATAGAGTTGTTCGCCGCCTGTACCGATTGCGTTTTCCGCGCGTTAAGCCCTTGCAATTGCTCAATCACCTGGCCCTTCGAGAGCCCGCGACCATATACATTGCCAAGGAGCGGCGCGTTGGACTCCTTTCCAGGACCGTTTGCCATCGCGTTCGCCGCTCCTTCCGTGGCCAGCGTAACATGAAACGGCGCCAGTCCGGGCCCCGAAGCGCCGAGCGCCGGCGAAGCAGTCGACAACGTCAGGCTCACGTCGCTCCAATCTTCGCCGCTTAGTTGATGAATCAGCGCGTTGTACTCGACGCGAACTTGCTCGCGATCTTCGCCCGAGCGCATCGTGTACGTGGGCGACCATCCACAGTTGTTGACCAAATAATTGAGCCGCACTTCCGCCGGTCCCGCCGCCTGCTTTTGCAGAAACAGCACCGCCTCGCGCTCCGTCCGCGCTGCTCCCGCAGTCACCTCATTCCGTTTCCGCTGCAAGAGTTCCAGTTGTGAATTCAATTCATACAGTTTCTTGGCCAGCTCGACTTCCTGCGTCACGACTTTTTCACGCTCAACAAACGAGAACTGAGTAACCTTCTCCAACGCTTCGGCATTGAGCACGCCATGCGCCAGGTCGGCGTGCGACGTCGGTACCACGAAGCCTTCCATCTTGCCCAGGTACTCGGTCCGCTTCGCGAGCAGCGCCTGTTGCCGCGTGGCCAGATCGATTTGCAACTGCGTCTCTCGTATCTCGTGATCCAGCTTGCGTACTTCCTCGCGAGGTTCTTCGCCTACCGCTCGCGTGCGAAATCGCACCGCGCGAACCTCGACCGCGTCGCGACCCTCGGCGAACAAGCTGTTCGGCACGACCTGCTCGGGCAACTGCCCAACAACAATTTCCAGGCTTCCGTTTCCGTCGACCGAAATCGTGCGAGTTACCTGCGCCTGGCCCCGGTACAGCGTCACCTGCGTTACCCGACCCGCCACGCCATCCACCGCTTGCGATTGGGAACAAACGCACAACACGAACACGAGCGCCGCTCCATGCAAAATGTGCCTCACTGCATGCAAACCATACATCTCACGACTCCTTCAATTTGAGAAACGACTTGGCCCAGCCCTATGTCGTTATACGGAGCCGCTAGATGCAGGTGGTGTAACCGTTTTGTAACAAGGCCCCATGAGTAAACCGTAGCTGAATTCGCCAGAATTCGGCCGCACCACAACAAGTCCGAATTTTTGCAAATTCGGCTACGGAGGAGGTTGCTTTGAATCCGCGTCTACTCAGTTTCTGCAGCCTGTTCCGCCTCGGCGAAGACCTCGTCGACTTCCTTGCGGTTCGCCAGATAGAACGCGAGGCCGATGAGTGCTACCGCGATGTCTGTCGTGCGACGCCCAATGCCGACGAGCGTTCCGTCACCCGGCGTGCTAGTTACGCCAGGCATTTTCTGATACAGCTTTTCAATCGCTAGCTCGGTCGTTCCCAGGCCGCTGGGAGTGAGTGGGATCGTGCCGACGATGCCCGCGATGGGCACGATCATCATGTGTTGCTGAAACGACGGCGCTTCGATCGGCAGTCCTTCGGCCACGAGCCAATACGACGTCACAAAGCACACCGCCATTGCCAGGCTTGCAGCTAGTGCTGCCACGAGCATTCCCTTGCGACGTCGATACACTTGGATCGTGCCGAGCATGCGAGCAATCGCCTTGCCGCCGACAGGAACCGCTTCGACAAGTCGCGTTACTCGCGGTCCCGTCAGGCCTGCGAACAAAACGAGCAAGATGCAAACGAGCCAGATAACGGCCGACACGATCAAGATCGTTTTGTAGAGGATCTTTAGGCTCGGGGAGTCTGTGTGGAGTAGACCGGCAAGGAGAATGCCGGCCGACGCCAAGAGGAGCATCGTCAGCAGGCCCACGACGCGATCGGCAACTACTGTGGCGATGGCTTCCGGCCGTCGTCCGGGGTGACCATGCGCCAGAAAGATTGCCTTGAAGAAATCGCCGCCGATCGACCCGGGCGCGACGAAGTTCAAAGCAAACCCGAGGGCACCCAATCGCAGGGTGTCGACTAATCGCGCGTCGATGCCCAGCGCGCGGATCAGGATATGCCAACGCACGTAGCTGAACCCGGCCATCAGCAGCGTTACCAGCAGCGCCGCCGCCATCATCCACCAATTGATCGACCTAGCCGACAGCTGCGAGAACGCGTCGCGGCCCTTGAAGCCCAGGTAGACCAGAATGGCCCCCGCGATGAGCACTTTTATCGCCGTCATAATCGTACGTCGAATCGGCGAGTGCATAGTGTATGACCTGGGGCGTAGGGTCCATCCAGCGAGGCAGGCCGCCGGAACCTTGTGCGATCATCTAAACATTTTGAAACCATCGGCTAGCGCCCCGCGGCTGATCCAATCAGCCGGCACGCGCTAGCGTCCGGTTCATTCGGTTCGTTTTGAAGCTGCTTCTTGTTGAAATTTCAGTTTCGCCAAGACTAATCGAAATTGGCCACCGTTGACAGCGGGCACGCAGACTGATAGTTTTTAAGAACAATCGGGGGATTAGCTCAGCTGGGAGAGCGCTTGCATGGCATGCAAGAGGTCAGCG
>CAZGMU010000252.1:1893-7394 GCA_964526975.1 uncultured Planctomycetaceae bacterium | reverse complement strand
GATATCTGTCCCCGGATCGACCACCGGGCCAATGGTCCATGTGTTACTCGACCCCTCGTCGACACTCGTCGGCCCCGTCAGCTCGACCGTCGGCGCCACGTTGTTCACCGTCACCTTGAACGTGCTCGTCGACGACGCTCCCCCATCGTCGGTCACAGTCACGGTGACTGTGTACAAGCCGTTATCCGCGTACGTATGTGACCCACCGAGCGCGCCGGCCCCCGATGCTTCGATCACGGTCGCATTCTGCGTCGCGCTGCCGTCGCCCCAATTCACCGTCGCGGTATGCGTATCGAGAATGCCGGGGTCGACGAACAGCCCCAGCGGCGGCGCGCCGCCCGTGGCGCTAAGATCAAGCAACTGGCCTTCGTTGATGGTTTGGTCTGCCGCTGTTACCAGCACCGGCTGCACATTTTTGACCAGCACGTTGAACGACTGCGAGATGCTCCCGCCGTTATTGTCGTCAACGTTCACCGTAACGGTATAGTTTCCGTCTTGCGCATAGACATGCGATCCGCCGATCGCGCCGGCTCCAGGGCCGCTGAAGATTGTCGCGTTTTGCATCGGCGAGCCATCGCCCCAGTCAACCGTGGCCGTGTGAGAGTCTCCCAAGTCGGGATCGAAGAACAATCCCAGCGGTGGCGCGCCCCCCGTCGCGCTCAAGTTGAGTAGTTGCCCTTCGTTGACTTGTTGATCGGTCGCAACGACGAGCGTCGGCGGCACGTTCGACGCTAAACCTTGACCGGGCGAGAGAAGCGACACTTCAGACGAGAAGTCGCCAGAGTTACTGCCCGGCGCTAGAAGGGGGACCACGATCGGCGGCGCGTCGGTCGCGTGGGTAGTCGTCGCGACGGGCGCGGTCTCGCCGGTATCCACCATCACGACCGTGCTAACCACCACACTCGTGGCCGCCGCATCCAAAACGCGGCGCCGCTCGAGCTGCCGCACGCGCAGTGGAGCCGCCTTCAGTTGTTGTCGCTTTCGTCGCCGCTGCTGCTCAGCGCGCAAACGAGAAAACCACGACATTCGCATAGCGGCGAACTCCCAAGAAAAGTAGCAATGGCTGGCGTGCCAGATCCAAGTTCCGATTGGCTGGCGATCGCGATTTCGGCCCGAAATTGCAGCTCATCCATTATCACGACCACCCCTCGGCCATGTCAAACATTTGGCGTGGCTGCAACTCCAAGGCAGGCGGAAACTTGCAGCGATTCCGCCAACGCTCGGCCACTAGCCAGTTAGTCACCTCAGCCGCTGGCTGCTGTCGGCCGGATATGCCGAAAAGGAGGGCTATTCTCAATATGCGGCCTGTAACTGCCGAATACCAATGATTGCTGGGTTCTCTGTTCACCTCGCAGCCGATAGCGGTGCCGCCATATGCGTACTCAAGACTCGAACACGCGTTTTCGCCAGTTGCCTTTTGTCCGGCTGGCCATTGTCTTGGCCGCTCTGGTCGTGTCGTTCGCTGCCACGCCAGTCTCGCTCGGCCAGGTTGTCGCGGCCGTGGTCGATCCTTTGGCCCAAGGGCCGGTCGATCCCGATTTGTTTACCGGTAGCCCCGTGGTGAAGCAGGCCGAACGCACCGCCCCAATGCCCAAAGCCAAGCAGGCTAGTGAGCTTCGGCTCACGAACTTTCAGCCCGGTGGCCCCAAGTTGCCAGCCCCCGCCAAGACCGAGGTCCAACCGCTACCGCCACCAGCAGGAGCCGCTTTAACGCCCAAAGATCCTTGTGCCGCTGTTCCCAGCAAGCCACTCAACGAGCTTGGGATCGGCATCGCCCAACCAGAAGGGAAACTGCCGACCGACCTGGCCGGCCCCTGCTGGGAGCAAATCAATCAAACGAATTCGGCCGCCCGTTGTTGGTCAATCTCCAGCTACAACTGGGAAGCCACCTGTTTCTATCACAACCCGCTCTACTTCGAGGAAATCAACGCCGAGCGTTACGGCTATCAATGCGGCGATCGCAGTTGGTGCTGCACCTACGGCCGCGAGTGCTGCCTCCAACCGGCCGCCTCGGCCGCCCACTTCTTCGGCACGATCCCGGCCTTGCCCTATTGCCTCGTGGCCGAATGTCCGACCGAACACGTCTACACCCTCGGCCACTACCGCCCCGGCAACTGCAACCCCTGGCAACGCCACTGGCCCCCTTGCGACCCCGTCGCCGCCGCCAGCGCCGGCGGCATCTGGACCGGTCTGATCTTCGCGATTCCATAATCGCATGGCGATCCCCTTTGCCGTAGGACGGACAATCCTGTCCGCCGCTTCCTCTCCGCAACGAAACTCGCCAGAATCGAGTCGTAGCGGCGACTCCTGCGTACACTGATATTGAACAGCTCCCCGTGAGCCCGCGAGCCGGGGCGTCCCCGCCCCCGCCCACCCCGTTCACTATCAATGAAAGCACTAATCAGCCAGACCATCGTCATTGCCTTCGCGCTCACCGGCGCGACAACGCTCGCTCAATCGATTGCCCCCGCCGCGAGCGGATTCCAACCGCGCCCCCAACTCCCACCCGGCATCCGCGCCCGACCCGCCCACGGCGAGCGAGTTCTAGTTCCGACCATCGATGGAAAGGAACAAATCGCCAAACTGTACTGTTCGCTCGATCCCTACTCGATGGTCATGCTCCCTTCGAGTGAGCTGAAAGTCATCGAGTCGTCCAAGATCAAGCCCACCACCGGGCCCTTCGTTCCCGCCATCCAAGACGAGATCATCGACTCGCTCAAAGCCAGCGGCTTTTCCAAGTTCAAATTCGATCAAGGAACCTACTATCTCTACGTCCACGATTGCAGCGAGGCCTATTTCGCTCACGCCCGCTCGATTCTCGAATCGATGCTTCCTGGCGTCGTCGGCAGCCTGAAGTCGTGGGGGATCCCGGTCACGCGCCCCGAAGTGCCGCTCGTTGTGATCATCGTTTCCAGTCGCGCTGCCTACGATGCGATCCTTCCCATGCCGAAGGAAGTCGTCGCCTACTACAACGTGATGACGAACCAGATCGTCATGTACGAAGACCAGGAACTTTGGGACGCCGCCCCGGAGTTCGCCGCCAAACAGGCCAGCTACTCTATCGCCCACGAAGGCGTTCATCAACTACTGGCCAACATCGGCGTTCAAAAGCGCCTTTCGAATTGGCCTCCCTGGATTTGCGAAGGCCTGCCCGAATACTACGCGCCTCTCAAGGTCAATTCGAGCATCGTTCGCAAACCCAACTCCGAACTGCCGACCCGCACACTCAAGTGGACCAAGGCCGGCATGGTCAACGATCTCCGCATGTGGAGCTTGCTCAAGCTGCCCGCTAGCAACGGCAAAGTCGTGGAAAGCCTCGTCAGCGCCGAGCAGATCAATGCCAACGGCTACGCCCTCGCCTGGGGACTGGTTCACTACCTGGCCACCAAAAAGCCCAAGGCCTTCCGCGCCTACTTGTCAGAAATCAGCAACTACGAACCGCTGGACCCGGCCACAAAACCTCTCCTCGGCCGCCCCGACCCTCGCTTCATCAAACACTTTGGCGGCGACTTCGCCGCGCTTGAAAAAGAGATTCAAACTTATCTCACCAGCAAAGCGATGCAAACCGACTACGTCGATCCCGTCGAAAATCAAACGCACTACTTGGTGAAGAGCATCGAAAAGCAGGGGAAGTCATTCGCCGTGCAAGTCGTCATCACGACCTCGCCCGCCGCGGCGAAAGCCTGGAAAGAAAAAGAAGAGGCAATCAACAAGAAGGCCAGGTTCTACACCATCGTCTGCAAATCACGCGGCGAAGCCGAGCGGCAAGTCCAGAAATTGCAGCAGAGATAACAAGCCGCCGGGCTGAATTTGCAACTCGTCAAGGCCTCACTTTTGGCCACCGCGCTTCGCACAAGATTTTTCTAGGAAATGGCCACCACCTGTGCTAACCTGCACGCCCCGCACTTGATCGACAACCGCCCCATCATCCGTTGTCTAACCGCTTGCGGTTTAGCTAGACTTCCCGCGCCGATTTTCCCCGCTCGCCCGCTCTTTGAAAACTTAAAACAAGTGACCAACCACCAACGTTTTTGCTCGTGGTCGGATTGCAACTGCGCGCAGAAATGTATGGAAACTCCCCGAGTTTCGCTCGCTCCTCCCTGCGATGCGCGCTGTTGGTCAAGCACGTTTCGGATAGCGCGAAGTGCAAAACCACAGAGTTTTGCCCCTGCGACTGGGACCCCTTACGGAGCGCGCGCAATCTAACCCTATGTGCCACACAAAGTTAGCCCTGCCGCTTCCGTAAACCGCAATTGCAAAATCCCAAAAACCACGAGCGTTACATGGTTTTGCACGAATTGCAATCTACATCGGCAGGCGAAATGTCTGCGCCAGATAACGGTAAATCTGCCGCCCAATCGTGATCCGCTCGGCCGCGATTTTCCCGTCCCCGCGCCCGCCAACAATCAGCGACAAACCAGAAACCCCCTCAGGCTCCCCGCTCCCCGCTCCCTGCTCCCCGCTACTAAGCCGCAGGCGCACCTCGTACACCGCGCCGCTTCGTCCTGCCGGCATGAGCCCGGCCATTAGCGGCGACAGGTCTGCCTGGCGGCGTTGCAAGTTTTCGATGTCCGCCAGCTCGTGCCGCGCGACATCGACCACTTCGCCTTCGGCAACCTGGCCAGGCAACTCATCGATCCGCAGCCGCGCCTTTTGGCCAGTGGCCAACCGCTTGATATCGGTGTCGTCCACCAGCATGACAGCGTTCAGCTTTCGTGGATCGCCGACGAGGCAAACGAGCGTGCCCGGTTCCACATGGGCGCCGAGCGTATTTGGATCGAGCAGCGAGCCTTGCCATTCCGGCAAGCGTGTCGAACGAGCATTTTCCGAAAGGTGTTTTCGAGGCGCAGGAATGATGGCGCCATCGACGGGAGCAACAAGCGTAAGACGCTTCGCCTCCTCACGCCGTTCGTCCAGCCGTCGCTGGCTATCAACAAGCGCCGTGCGAGCGGTCGGCAACTGATCGTTCGCTTCGCGATCGATGCCTCGTAGCCGTTCAAGGTGATCCACATGCAGCTTCCGCGATTTGACTTCGCCTTCCAGCCGAGCGATTTCCATTTCCGCGCCGGTGTCTTGCAGTTGGCCGATCACGTCGCCACGCCGCACCTGGCTGCCGGCCGGAAGCATTTTCGTGAGCGTGCCCCCCGCCGTGGCATACACTCGCGACGCATTCTCCGGCATCACCACCAGCGGCGCTCGCACGTGATAGGTGATTGGGATCATCAGGACCGCAGCCACGACTGCCGCACCCGCCGCCAGCAGCAACGACAATCGCCCGGATCGCACATCGGCCCGCCGAATCGGATTACGAACCAACTCCACGGCCGCCGTGATCGGCGCCACCATCGCCCCGGCCAGCATCGTAAAGCCGGCCATGAACGCCACGTTTTGCAAGTGATACGGATAGAGCACTTTCACCAGCCCCCACACGATCGAGACGCACACTACGACTATGTAGACCTTCGAACACATTGCATACAGAGCAAGCCAAGCTCGTTTGC
>CAZGMU010000252.1:0-1883 GCA_964526975.1 uncultured Planctomycetaceae bacterium | reverse complement strand
CGGATCGTCTTCCGTCGGCCGGCCCATCAGCCAACTCGACCAGAAGTGCCGCAGCGCCTCGCGCGACCGGTGCCACAGGTTCGGTGTTTCCATCAAGTCGGAGAAGATGTAGTAGCCGTCGTACCGCATCAGCGGATTGCCGTTGATGAACAGCGTGCTGACCGTGCAGATGACCATGATGTTGAGCGCCACTAGTTGCACGACGCCCGGCTGGGCATACCACCAAACGATCGTTGCCACGGCAGCGAGCAGCAGTTCCACGACAATGCCCGCCGCCGAAACAGCAATCCGTTTCCATTTATTGGAGAATCGCCACGCGTCGCTCACATCGCAATATAGGCAGGGCGAAAACACAAGCAGCATGAAGCCCATCTCGCGCACTTCGCCGCCGAAGTGTTTACATGCGAGGGCATGGCCAAACTCATGCAGCACTTTCACCACGCCAATCGTCAGCAGCAACCAGACAAGATTTCGCGGATCGGCAAACGCAGTCAGTTCGGGAAGCCGCTCGCGAAACTCACCAAAGTGACCAATGACCAGTGAAAGTGCATAGATGATGAGTGCTAACGCCGGAACGGTAGCCAGCGGCGAGAACAACCAGCGAAACTCGCTCGCAATGCGCGACAGCAGCCAATCGGGGTCGAATCCACGAAAGCGAATTCCGAGTAGTTGCGTCCAGGAAAAAGCCGCGCGGCGAGCCTGGTCGCGGTCACGCCGGGCGAGCAGCTCCGCGCCTTGGCCCGTTGCATCGCTGATCGTAAGTCCCGCGGTATGCAGCCGACTCAGGAATTCCCAGATCACCTCCGGACGAATCGTGCGCGGCGAGAACCGACGGTTGAACCGCCGTTGCAACTCGGCGATCGTGACCTCGTCGCGCATCCAATCCATGAGCGCATATTCTTCAGCCGAGAATTGGAAGTGCTCGGAGGTGAGAGGATCCTTCGCCACCCACGTCGTCGAGCCAGACATCTCGACCTCAGACACCAACAAGTCGGCCCGCAATCGCATGCCGACAAGCCGATCGATAGATGCCAGGTGTTGGGACATGGAGGATTTCGGATTGCGGATCTCGGGTTGCGGATTGAAGGAGCTTTCAAATCCGCATTCCGCAATCCGAAGTCCGCAATGGTTAAGGAGCCACGGTCATCCGCGCCGGTTGGCCCGGCCGCAACTGCCCATCCCGGTTGTCGATCTCCGCCCAGATACGAACCTGGCCGGTGATCGGATCGACTTCCGGACTAACGAATACGATCTTGCCGATGAAGGTGCTTTTGTCGTTGCTTGGTTCGGTCACCAATCGAATTGGTCGACCGACGATGTTTCCTGTCGCCTCGCCCGCCCGGATAAAACCCTCGGCCTTGAGCCGATCGACATTCACGATCCGCAGCGTCTTTTGACCTGGCTCGGCCCATTCGCCCTTACGGGCATAAATCTGAACGATCACGCCATCGAAGGGAGCCAACACCTGCCGCCGGCCGATTTGCGTTCGGGCCGCGTTCAGCTCGCTTTCCTGCTGTCGCATTTCGAGCGTGGCGATTTGCTGTTCATGCGTCGCTTGCTCCGCTTCGAGTTGGTTCTTTTGAACAGTCAGCTTTTCGACATCGAGTTGCGATTGCGAAACGCTTTTCGCAAACCGCTCGACCGATTCGGTGCTACGTCGCAGTTCCGCTTCCGATACCTCGGTCGACTTTTGGGCAAACCGCAGGCGAACATCGTTCATCGCCTTCGCCTTGGCAATGTCGTATTTCGCCTTGGCCGCCTCGGCTACGAGGCGAGGCACCTGATCGTCGATTTGGGCAAGCAGATCACCCTGCTTGACTCGCTCGCCTTCGTGAACGGCAAAGTTGGTAATGACGCCCGCTTCCTGCGCGGGAACCTCGGCT
>CAZGMU010000251.1:2329-7410 GCA_964526975.1 uncultured Planctomycetaceae bacterium | reverse complement strand
CAAATCGATCATCGATTGATAAGACTTTTGACAATCCATCAAAGACAAATCCGAAAGCTCTTGGTGCTTCGTTCCGAGGCTCAGCGCCGGCTGAAGCAGAGTATTGATGACGAGTGGTGTTCGATCGTGCGGCTCGGTTGCAAACGGCAATGGCTGGCCCCTGCCAGCCGGCTTCAAAGAAACCCTGCCAACAACCGGTTTCCCTAGATTAGCATGTAAGAACTCTATTTTAGGTCACGCCAAGGGCCGCGAACAGGTACCGAAACCCCTTAATTTCTAGTGATTTTTTCAGCCAGGCCGCGCGATACGCTATAAACAGCAGAGTCAAACAACCAATGCCGACAAATCGCCCATGGCCGCCGCTTGCAAACCCGCCAAAACTGGTCACGGGCGACGTGCATGCATGGGTCGTGCCGCTCGATGTGTCACAGCAAGACTATGAGCGGCTAGTGGCAACGCTATCACCAGACGAACGACAGCGTGCCAGCGAGTTTCGATTAGAGGAGCCGCGGCGGCGTTTCGCCGTAGCCCGCGGCACGCTGCGCAGGCTTCTCAGTGGCTATATGAATGCCTCGCCAACCGGGATCGAGTTTAAAGTCGAAGGCAATCAAAAGCCGCGATTGGCAGAGAAACACGATGCGACAAACTTGCGATTCAATGTATCTCATTCAGGCTCGCTAGCCCTTATCGGGGTCGCGCTCGGCTGCGAGCTTGGAATCGACATCGAGCGCATTCGCAATATCAAGAACATGGAACAGCTCGCACGGCGATATTTTCATCCCAACGAGATCGACGACTTGCTGACCATTTCAACGGCCGATCGCAACGATGCATTCTTGCAATGCTGGACAGCAAAAGAAGCGATCCTGAAGGCCATCGGCTTGGGCATCCAGGGCGACCTCGCGAGCTTCGCCGTGCCGCTCGACAACAACTGGCAAGGCTGGATCGAGTGCATCGCCAATCGCGCAACCGGACAACGATCGCGCTGTTGGCTCGAGCGACTCACGCCGCGTAACGATTACGTCGCCGCAATCGCTTGCGTGGAAAGTGAACGAAATGTGCAGAAATTCACCTTCGTGATTTAAACTTTTTACCCTCTCCCTTTGAAACGACTCAAAAATAACTGTCCTATTTCCAGAATAACCACGGAGACACAGAGGATACGAAGAAGACAAAAGGAGAAAACGAAGAGCACGAATGATCACTCATCTACGCTAATCAAGCAGAATATGGGAAGAGATTGAAAAACAGCCTTTTCTCGTTATTAGCGAGAATTAGCGAAGATTAGTGTTCTTGCCTCCTGTATTTTTTCTTTGTGTCGTCACTTGGTAGGCGTATTAAGATATCGGTGTTAACAAGCCCTAAAGGAGCAATCGCATGAAGTCAAACAATGAAAATGTTGGTCCCGTTTTCATCTATACAATGACACTGAGCCTGATTGCTATTGTGGCAAGCGTAGTAGGCATGGTCCTTGCCGGAAAGTCGGACGTTGGCATAACGACATTCGTTGGTTTTTTGCCGGTTGCTTTCTTCATGGTGGAAGCTTCCAACCGGCAATTGCGAATGCACATCGAGACACTCGAATCGCGACTACGACAACTCGAAACGACTGAAGGGAACGGAAACGGCTAAACTGGCCAGTGATTACAAAGGCTCATCGCGAGACTCATCGCTTCGCAGCCCAAGATTTCCATAGCGGTGGTAGACATGAGAAACACTTTGCTCCTGCATGTACCACAGCAATTCGATGTGCCCGTTCGGCGAAACAGGCGTGTCAGCGACGTATTGCAGCGATTCGGCCGCGGCGATTCGGATCGATTCCGGAACGCGGTCGGGCATCGCGTATCGCACACGCGCGACTTGCCCCATGCGAAGCGAGGCCGCGAGCGTCGTATCGTCTTCTTCGATGAACTCGATCGCGCCTGCCCACGAGTCGGTAAGTTGATCGAGCAGTTCCACGGCATCGGCGGCCGGACTGGCAAGCAATGGTGGCGAGCTAATGATCGCACGGCAACCGGCCGCGCGAGCAGCGAGCGCCCGACAAAAGATATCGCTCAACGAATCATCTTGATGAACACGAATTCGCAATGGTTCAACTGGCAGGTAACGACGGTAATTGTCTTCGCCAAGCAGCCGGAAATGATCGTGAGCGGCACGGAACTCGTCGCGTGCCCAAGTTTCGTAACTGGCGATGGCCGTTTGAATGCGGCGTGCCTCGATGTCTGCCTTCGCTTTTCCGCCCAATGCGCCACCTTGAATTGCGCGATCGAGACTATTGAGGCCGGCGATCCAGCGAAGATCGGCCGCCGCACTCGCCGTAGACGTCAAAATCGCCGGCACTGGCGTCGTTCCTCGCTCCTCCCCTTCTCCCCTTCTCCCCCTCTCCCCCTCTACTTCCGCAAACCGCATCAACGGCACCACATAATTCGGCCCTCCCGCCTTGATCCCCGGCCCGACGCTGCTCTTGCCCATGCCGCCAAACGGCTGACGCAGCACGATCGCGCCGGTCGTCGAGCGATTGATGTAGAGGTTACCCGCGCGAATGCGGCTAGCCCAAAGTTCCTGTTCGCGGTCGTCAAGGCTTTCAAGGCCGGAGGTGAGACCGTAACCGGTTGTGTTTACCAGGCCGATCGCCGTGTCGAGATCGCGAGCTTCCATCACGCCAAGCACCGGGCCGAACAATTCGGTGCAGTGTGTGAAGCCATTAGGCTGTACGTCCCACTTCACGCCCGGGCTGACGAGATTCGGATTATCGTCGACATGCAGCCTTGGCATGACCGCCCACTCCTCGCCCGGTTCGAGTTCTTTGAGACTCGTTTCGAGGGCGCCGGAAGGAGGGCGAATGAGTGGTCCCAACTTTGTTTGCAGTTCCCAAGCGGAACCAACGCGGAGGCTTTCCACGGCATCGCACAACGCCGCGCGGAATTTGGCGTCGTGATAAACTTCGCTTTCGAGGATGAGCAGCGACGTGGCAGAACATTTTTGGCCACTGTGGCTGAATGCGCTGTGGAGCACGTTTTTGATTGCCTGATCGCGGTCGGCAAGAGCCGTGACGATCGTGGCGTTCTTGCCGCCAGTTTCGGCGATGAGGTGCATCGTTGGTTTCTTGCGGAGCATCTCGGTGGCAGTTTCCGTTCCTCCGGTAAGGACGACGGCATCAACGCCCGGATGCGATACGAGCCGTGCGCCGACCGTGCTGCCGCTGCACGGCGTGAATTGCAATGCCGTTTTCGGCACGCCGGCGCGCCAGAAACATTGGCAGAGCAAGTAAGCGATGAGCACCGTGTCGGACGCTGGCTTGAGGATGACCGTGTTGCCGGCCGCGAGCGCCGCCGCCACGCCGCCGGTGGGAATCGCAAGCGGAAAGTTCCACGGCGAAACCACAACGACGACGCCACGGCCGCCAACGTAGGACGGACAATCCTGTCCGTCGTTTCCGAGCAGACGGACAGGATTGTCCGTCCTACAAGACACGTGGTGGAAATATTGTGCACTATCGGCGTAGAATCGGCAGAAGTCGATCGCTTCGGAAACTTCGGGGTCGCTCTCGCTGAGTGTCTTGCCACCTTCGGCAAGCATCGCGCCCATCAACTCTTCCCGCGCGGCAGCGAACTCGGCGGCTGCTTGATGCAAAATCGCTACCCGCTCGGCGATGGTTTGACGCCGCCAATCATCCGGATCGGCCTGAGCAACTTCCACGGCGCGGTCGATATCCGCTTCGTTCGCCTGCCGATAGCGGGCAACGACCGTGTTCGGTCGGGAAGGATCGAGCGAATCGCGGACCGTGCGATCGTCGATAATCTCGCTACCAGCGATGACGAGTGGAACTTCGGCGGCTTGCGCGCCGTGGCGCGGTTGCCACGTTTTGATGATCGACTTGGCCCAGTAGCCGTTTTGTGGGAGGGACCAATCAGTGTCGGGTTCGTTCGTGAAGTTGTGGAGTGCGGATTGAATTGTGCCAGCCAGCGAGCCGGGGCGTTCTCGCCCCCGATCATCGAGCCGATTTCGGTCGGGGGCGAGGACGCCCCGGCTCGCTGTTGGCTTTTGACCCCTACTTTGCGTGCGGCGCGGCGTGTGGCTTACTGTGTCTTTCGCTTGGAACGCCGCCACGAACTGCTGCTCCAGCTCGTTCCAATCGTCGCTGCCGACTTTGATGTTGAACGCGTGGCGGAGGAAATTATCGGGGCCGGTGTTTTCGTCGAGACGGCGGACGAGGTAGCCGATAGCGTTGGTGAAGTCTTCCTGCTTACATGCGGGCGCGTAGAGGAGCATGTTGCCTGTCAGCTCGAACAACGCACGGCGCTGGTGGTTGGCCATGCCTTCGAGCATTTCGAATTGAACTTGATCGATAGCATTATTTTTCGTCGCCAACGTGAGGCCGTAGGCGAGCGTGAACAGGTTGTGCGAAGCGATGCCGAGCCGAACGGCGGCGATATTCTCCGGCAGCATTCCCTCGTGCAACATGCGGAGGTAGTTCGCGTCGGTTTCCAGTTTGGTTTTGTACGGCGCCTGCGGCCAGCCGCGCAAGCTCGCCTCGACGCGTTCGGCTTCCATGTTCGCGCCTTTGACGAGACGAATCGTGACAGGCGAGCCGCCAGCCGCGACCCGTTTACGTGCCCATTCGTTGATGCGCTGCTGTGTGACGAAGGAATCGGGAATGTACGCTTGCAGGGCGATGCCTGCGCGGGCTTGTTCCAATCCTTTGCGGTCGAGTGTGCGCATGAAGACCTCGGCCGTGAGGGTCTTGTCGCGGTACTCCTCCATGTCGAGGTAAACGAACTTCGGCACGACGCTGCCGTCCTTCCGCTTGAACCGGGCTTTGGCCGCCGCGCGGAAGAGAAGCTCCAGGCGGTCGCAGAGGACATCGATCGTATGCTGCCGCGCGAGCGCGGAGATTTGCGAGTAGATCGTGGAGATTTTGACCGAGAGAACCTCGATCTCCGGCTGCTGGAGCGCGGCCAGGTAGCCTTGCAGGCGCTGGTTGGCGTCTTTCTCGCCAAGCAGGGCCTCGCCCAGGAAGTTGACGTTCATCCGCAGGCCTTCTTCCCAGCGGGCGCGCAGGTGCTCGACCAGATGTTCGC
>CAZGMU010000251.1:0-2319 GCA_964526975.1 uncultured Planctomycetaceae bacterium | reverse complement strand
ATCCGCTCCTTCACGAGCGGCATCGCCACGCCGGGCAGATACGCGCCGAACGATTGGAAGCCGTAGAGCATCGTCCGCTCGATCGGGCTGAAAAACCGTGGCACGCCTTGCACATCGAGAATGTGAATCAGTTGATCTGCCGCCCGGTGGGGCCGCTGCGAGCGAAACGCCTGGTCCGTAAGCTGCGTCAACGTCGCCTTATCATGCGGCGACTGGATCATGCGGTCGAGTTCTGCCTGCTGGCGACGTTCTTGGGGCGTTTGCAATTCGCGTGCGCGTTGGCAGAGTTCGCGCGCGAGCGCGATGGCTTGTTGGACTTCGAGCGCAATTGTGTCGCCAGACTGTTGTGCAGGAAGGTTGGCCGAAGGAGTGCTCATGCTGCATGAATTGTCACCCAATTTGTCGCGTCGTCCATATTAGTTGCATTTTCGTAGCCAAACGATCCGTAATTATGTGCCGCTATGCTTGCATCAGCGCATCGAGTTGTTTGGCGCTCAGGAACAGGCGGTAAGGTTGTCCAGGAAACTCATTGAATCCGAATTGTGTGTAAAACTGCTTTGTCTGCTCATCAACACAATCAAGCAATACGGCAACGAAAGGAAAGATTTGGCCACCTTCCCAGCAATCGCGAAGTGCCCGTCCGAGCAGGAGAGTTCCTAAACCCTGGCGTTGATGAGAGATGTCGATTCCAAGCCAAGCCAAAACGGCAACCGGCAGTAGTCGTTGGGGCAAACGCCGCGATAGTTCTGGCGGCAGGTCGCCGAAATCGATTTGAGAAGGAGCGAGCGTGTAGTAACCAGCGATTGTGCCGCCGGCGCTCAGTAAAACCTTGGTAGAGGAGAGATGTTTGCTTTGTTGTTGGAGAGCCTGGGATGATAGCCAGTCGTCGACCTGTTTTTGGCCGGAGTGAAAGTTCTTCCGTGGATGATCGCGGCGCAACGACTCCAGGCGGTAGCCGTCTGGCAGATGGACCTCCTTCACGCTTCGCCTCGCATGACGGCACCCAGCTTTTTTTGGGCGGCCGACAGTTTGGGCGGCTCGTTCAAGGCGGTCCAAAGAGCAAGTTGTTCCTCGGGGCTGAGGCGAATGATGTTCTCTTTGGCGGCCTGCACTTCGCGCGTGGCCTGTGGAACGGTCACGGTTCTCACGTAGTCGCTAACGCTGATTCGCCGCAAATCGGCCGCCTCTTCCAGAGATCGTTTGCTCTTTTCATCCAGTCGCACCATGAGTGGGCTGGCCCTTTTGGCGGGCGCGACTCTGGTTTTCCCATTGGCTTTAGTCGCCGAAGCCTGGTTTTGCGGTTTCTTCGCCATGATTCAAGTGTATTGCAAACCGCAATACAGTCAAGGCGGGCAAAAGGTGGAAGCCGCGATGCGTTCGGTCAGATACCGCAGAATATCGCGGATCGAGATCACGCCGGCCAGCTTACCTTGAAAAAGAATCGGGACGTGGCGGTAGCCGCCGAGGTTCATTTTGTGGAGGGCGTAGGCGATTTTGTCTTCGGCTTCGAGCGTCACGGGCTTGGGCGTCATGAATTGCGAGATGGGGCGCGTGAAAAATTTCTTCGCATCGGCGTTGAGCTTCATCAGGGCGTCGCGCTCGCTGAAGATGCCGACGAGCTTGCCGCCTTCGACAATCATGACGCAGCCGATCTGCTTGTCGACCATTTGATTCAGAACTTCTCCGACGGTCGTTTCCGGCGAAACCGTGAGCGGCGACTTGGGGCAGAGGCGTTCGAGGCGATCGCGCAAGAGATCGGCTTCGACGCTCGACGTGGGAATGCGGCGACTCAAATGTGCGAGCGCTTTGCCGCACTTATCGCATTCGTCGGCGCCTTCGATGATCTCGGCTTCGCAGTAGGGGCAGAGCATGGAGGAGTTGAGGGTTGATTGTCGAGGGTTGAGAGTAGGAGCATTCGGATGCCGAGTAAAGGTCTATCGCTACTGAATAGCTATTGCGGAAGCTGCGTGCCTTGGATCGCTTTCTCAACTCTGAACCCTAAACCCTCAGCTCTGCTACGCAACGTCCCAAGTGTCGCCGGAGGCGAACAGTTTGTCCAGGTCGCCTTTGCCGCGTTCGTTCGTGGCTTGCGTGATTTGGTCGTTGATCATCGCGTCGTACATCGGTGCCTCGACCGCGCGGTAAACGCCGATCGGCTCGGGGAAGCCGTCTTCGTAACGCATGCGGCTGAGGAGATAAGCCAGGCTTGGCTCGGCGGCTTTCTCGTCGTGAAACAAGAGGTCGTCTTCGCTGATGCCCTTGCCCAGCTCGACGACTTCCGGATCGAGGCCGTGCAGGCGGATGCCCTTGTCGCGATTC
>CAZGMU010000250.1:424-7454 GCA_964526975.1 uncultured Planctomycetaceae bacterium | reverse complement strand
ACTCTGCGCCTTCGCGCCTCTGCGTGAGTCGCTTTTGAAAAAGGGTTAACGGCGTTGGGTAGTACCCCGTTACTTTGGACTGCTCTGTTTTTATTTGTTGGTTTCCGACCCAGGATGGGTCGGCTATATAGCCCGGCCGTTTCGGCCGGGAAAGAGCACACGGGTAGCAGCGACGTTCGGCCGCATCAACGTTTCCTCGCGCGTTGGGCAACGCTGTCGCGACGGGTATCGCATTCAGTTTTCCGTCAACAGCGAGATAGTGACCGTTGAGAAAGTCGGACACCGCGACGGATTCTATGGGGAGTGATTCAGCATGATAGAACAAGTGGTAACGCGAAAAGGCAAACGGTTTGTCATGGTCGAAGAGCACAAGTGGCGAAAGCTCCTGCGGCTGGCCGAGAACGCCGAAGCGACAAGCGGCTCTTTAATTGCCTGAATACCCGCCCGCCGACGCCAAGGACAATCGTCCCGCCGTGGAATATGCTCGCGTTTCCCTTGCTCGCAAGATCATCGCGGCCCGCAAGTCGGCTGGATTGACCCAAGAGCAACTGGCCAAACTCGCGGGCGTTCGGCAAGAAACCTTATGCTGTTCGGAAACGGGCAAGCATTCGCCAACCATCCGCACGGTGGACAAGATCGACCGCGCCTTGAAGCAAGCGACCAAACCCGCGAAGCAAGCTCGCAAGAAAGGCAAGTAGCAAGGGCAACCCTACTGAAGCGCAAGAGCAAGAAAGCCGGCAAGACGCTGCGGGCCGTGCAAGTGGTCTTGGACCGCGAAGGCAAACAGCGCCCAACCATTCCACTGGGCGGCTTGACGAAAACGAACGCCACCACGGCGGCCAACAACATCCAATCACTGGCATCGTCGAAACGCGCCAGGCTATCGATCGACGGTGCGGTTGCCGGCTGACTTAGCACGCCCAGTGATGACCTACTACGCCCGACTGGCGACCTTCGGATTGTGTGTGTCTCGCATGGAAGCCGAACCGGAGCAGCGCAAAGTGCAGCGCGCGATATTCAAAAACCCCATAAAGGGATGACCCCGACGGGACTCGAACCCGTGTTACCGGCGTGAAAGGCCGGTGTCCTAGACCGCTAGACGACGGGGCCTGCGCGTACAATAAACGTCCGACCGACGAAATCACAACCATTTCGTGGTCGTCGATCGGCACTTCGCCCAAGTGGCAAGCGTCGAACTCGACGTAAAATTGTCGAAGCTTCCTTAGCTGTATATGGTTACGCGCTCAGATCGTCAAGACAACGATCGCCAAGAGTGCCAAAAAGCCTGGGAAAGCCGCGCCTTTCGAGCAATCAACCAACTCGCGCGGAAGAAGAAATAGTCCGTACAAACCGCGGCAAATTCGGGTCTACGACTATAAGGGCAAGCAGAAAAACCTGCTAGCAAACTACTCAAACAAAAAATAAGAGAAGAGCGCCCGTGGTCGGGCGAAATAGGAGAGGCTGCTTAGCTCCATGAATCATTCGGCGAAACTCGAACCGTCGTTGTGCATAACACTATCGGACGAATCGGGCTTCTGCTGATTACGGCGAATCGCCTCGTAGACCTCATTACGATGGACAGGCACTTCCTTTGGGGCCTCTACCCCAAGGCGGACCTTGTCGCCGCGGATTTCCACGACAACAATCGTAATATCATCATTGATAATGATGCTCTCGTTCTTTTTCCGTGACAGAACTAACATGCTCGATTCCTTCCAGAGGCACGCCCGAACACCAATTTCACTCGCGACTTCTTTCTTTCGCGAGGGCAAACTTGCTCCTCCGCTGGCCGGCGGCCAGTAAAACGGGGACTTAGTTGCCCGGGGACAGACAGGCCCTTCAATTCACTCTACGTGGTGCGCTGCCCTAGTCAAGGAAACTTAAGGGGTATAAATCGCCTTTTTTTCGCCCCATGCTGGCATTTGGCATAAGATTTGGCCTGTTGGGTGGGATGCTAAACTGCAAAACTACCCGAAAATGGCCACCAAGTCGCTGGAGATTACTTCTCGCAAGTTGTTTTGCAACAACAAGATACGGCTCGAATTCCCTTCTGCCTCAGGCCCCATAATTCGCCACGAATCCGTTTAAACAGTAGCGCCGCTCAATTTAGTCCAGTGAATTCAAGTTACTTTTCCCATTTTAACGAACAGCGGGGTAAAATCGGCATCCATCCACGACATTCTGGCGACATTTGAGCGGCTCTGGCCAAAATGTTTGCCACAACGTGAAGAGGGCCTAAAAGCCGCTCTACGGCATTGCTTTTTAGGAACACTTTCCATCCACTGCCATTTTTCTTTACCAGTGAAGTACAAACATCCCAATCAAGAGAGTGCATACTTCAGCTCGTTGGTTTTTCCTGATCAGAGAGATGCGACCGTATCGGCGTCGATCGTGCGAACGCTAACGAAGTCATTATCGTAGTGCAGGCCCCGCTTCTTCTGATTCACAATCCGTTTTAACGGTTGCGGATCGATTGGCGCTCTCCTTATAATTCGTGTTCGCTAGCAGCGGCTCGACACGATGTTCTGCCGCGGTGAATTGCCGGATAGCCGAATTTGAATGCGCAGCGCCGCATTGCACTTGCGCTGCATCGATACAGGAAATGCGCTCGGCCCAATGATTAATGAAGTAAAGGCTGTGTGGCCCTGGTTGGGCAATGTCGTTGAAGCCATCTACACCGTTGCGCATGGGATGTGGGTTACGTTTCGGACGTGGATTAAAACGTATAGCCCCGAGCGTAAAACATTTACCGAGCACTTCGAGTACCCCGAGTTGCCTGTCCCTGTTGCCGCTCGCTACCGAGGGTTCCACCGCTTCGATTTGACTACCTGCATCGCCTGCGATCAGTGTGCCAAGGCTTGCCCTGTCGATTGCATCTACATCGGCAAGGAGCGCGCCGAGGGAACGAAGGGGTTCAAAATCACGGGCTATACAATCGACTACACGAAGTGCATGTTTTGCGCATTGTGTGTCGAGCCTTGCCCTGTCGATTGCATCTTCATGGGGGCCACGCACGACTTGAGCTGCTACAGCCGCGATGGATGCATCGTCGACTTCTCCCGTTTGCCGCTGGACGTGGCCTGGGGCCGCGCGACGCTCAACCCCACGGCCGTCTCCGATGCGAAAGTCATCACCGAGCCGGTTCACGGAGGGCCGAATCAGTAATGTCCTCACCAATCGCCATCGCTGCGTACGTCGCGCTCTTTGCCACCGCCGGCTTTCTATTTTTGTTCGCCAATTTGGTGATCGGCTGGCTCGTGCGTCCGCGGCTTCCAAACGTTGAAAAGCTGGAGGTCTACGAATGTGGCGAGCCGACGATCGGCTCGAGCTTCGTGCAATTCGACCTGCGGTTCTATGTGGTGGCCTTGCTCTTCATCATTTTCGATGTCGAAGTGGCGTTCTTCTTTCCCTGGGCGGTTGTGTTTGGCAAAGCCACGCAACTCTCGGCAACTCCTCCCGCAGCCGAGGTAGCGGCCGTCCAGACTTCGCGGCTTGCTGAATTGGGAATGACCAGTGCGGCAGCCACCAAATCAATAGCAAGCGACGGTCTGCAAGCAGCGGCTGGCAACCTCGCCATGATCTCGTTCGCCGATATCCTTGTCTTTTTCTTCGTGCTAATGGTCGGCTTCTTCTACGTGTGGAAGCGTGGCGACTTGGACTGGGTGCATACCATGGCTCGTGGTCGGGTTCAGCCCATCCATCGCCCGCCGCCGCGCTCGGTCGAGCCAAGCCAGTCGATCTTGTCGGCATGATGCGTTTCGTCGGGGCCGTGGACGGCCCGGCTCGCTGGTTTTCGAACTTTCAACATTCACCCCTCAACTCGCAACTGTCCGATGGCTGGCACTGCATTTGTCGATCAACTGAAAACGAAGTTCGGCGCCAAGATCGCCGGCGCGAATTTCGAGAATATCGATCCCTGGATCGAAGTGACGCCCGATGGGCTCATCGAGGTTTGCCGCTACCTGCGCGACGAACCCACGCTCGCGTTCGACTACCTGAACTGCATCTCGGGCGTCGACTACCTGCACACCGATGAGAAGAAGGCCGCCAAAGCGGAATGGCAACCACACACCGAGGTGGTCTACCACCTGTTCAGTATGAAGCACAAGCACAGCCTCGTGCTGAAAGTGATCCTGCCGCGCTGGAAGAACGACAAGCCGGGCGACCTGCCCGAGCTACCAACGGTCTCGGGGCTATGGAGCACGGCCGACTGGCACGAACGCGAAGTCTACGACCTGTCGGGCGTGTACTTCACCGGCCATCCGAACATGCGTCGCATCCTGTGCCCGGAAGATTGGGTTGGCCATCCATTGCGCAAAGACTATGTCATGCCGCTCGAATACCATGGAATTCGAGGGAGGTAGTTCGTTGTTCGTTGTCAGTAGTCCGTTGCAAGGGGGACAAAATACATGGCGAGAACAAACTTTGAGACGTTGATTGTATACCGGCTGGCAGAAGATTTGGCCGACCGCATTTGGGAGATAGCGGTTGAATGGCCGCAGTTTGCACGAGACACAGTTGGGAAACAAATCGTAAGGGCGGCAGGCAGTATTGGCGCGAATATCGCCGAAAGATCAGGACGCAGAGCATTTCAAGACAATCGTCGTTTCGTGAGAATCGCCCGTGGTTCGCTGAACGAAACGCAACACTGGCTACGACGAGCCTATCGCCGCAAACTATTGAATCGCACTCAAACCGATGCGTTAAAGCAAATCCTCGATGAACTAGCTCCCAAATTAAACGCATTCCTCAAGTCGATTGGCAAGTCCGCTACAAAACCTGCAACAGACAACTGACCACGAACAACTGACATGCCAGCAATCGTAGAAGATCCCCGCATTATCGAGTTCGACGTCCGCACGGACGAAATGCTCGTCAACATGGGCCCCCAGCACCCGAGTACGCATGGCGTGCTTCGGCTTGTGTTGCGTACCGATGGCGAAATCGTTTCGGAAGTGGTGCCCCACATCGGCTATCTGCATCGCTGCGCCGAGAAGATCGGCGAAAACCTCTCGCCACGGCAGTGGATTCCCTACACCGACCGGATGGATTACCTGGCCGGCATGAACATGAATCTCGGCTGGGCGCTCACGGTCGAAAAGCTGATGGGCTACCGCGTTCCCGAGCGCGGCCGGCATCTGCGCGTGCTCATTTGCGAATTGAATCGCATCGCCAGCCATCTCGTCGGCATGGGCGCGTACGGACTTGATCTGGGCACGTTCAGCCCGTTCCTTTATGCGTTCCGCGAACGAGAAAAAATCCTCGACCTGTTCGAAGAGGCCTGCGGCGCTCGCCTGACTTATAGCTACCTCACTCCCGGCGGCGCGACCGCCGACCTGCCGCGCGGCTGGCTGCAAAAGTGCGAAGCGTTTCTCGATCAGTTCGATCCCATCATCGAGGAATACCACACGCTACTTACGACCAATTCGATTTTCGTCAAGCGCACCGCCAACATCGGCATCCTCACGCCGGAAATGGCGATCAGCTACGGCACGAGCGGCCCCGTGCTGCGGGGCAGCGGCATCGACCACGACCTGCGCCGCGATGGCGAGGAAATCTACACCTCGATGTACGAGGGCTACGCCTTCGAAATCATCTGCCAGCGAGACGGCCACTACCCGCGCGACCATGCCTATCCCAAAGTGCCCTACGAAGCGGTGCTGGGCGACTGTTGGCACCGGTTCTACGTGCGAATGCTGGAGCTCGTGCAAAGCGTCGACCTATGCCGACAGGCGATTGACCGTTATAGCACGTCGACGGGCAGCTACGGTGAACCAATGAAACTCACGCAGAAATTGCCCAAGGGCGAGTGCTACCTGGAAACGGAAGCACCGAAGGGCCAAATGGGGTTCTACCTCGTCAGCAGTGGCGATTCGATTCCCTGGCGGGCCCGGGCTCGCAGCAGCAGCTTCTGCAACCTATCGGTCACCAACGCGCTCTGCCGCGGCTGCCTGATCGCCGATGTACCGGCGATCGTCGGCTCACTCGACATCGTGATGGGAGAAATCGATCGATAAGGCTCGAAAGCTCGAAAAGAATGCGTGCAAATTATGCTCGGCTCTAGGCAACGCCAGTGGCTTGTGCGATATTTCACAATCTTCGAGCGCACTCGAACGAGGATCGTGAACCTGGGCGGACGAATCGGTTGCGCACGCTCGCGCAGGACGCGCACCGTTAATTGGGAATTTGGATCGTGGCAACAGGAATCAATCAGCTTCTGAACTGGCTGCTTTCCTTCGGCGGCGGCTCACTCGCGCCGGATAGCGTCGTCGGCTATGTTCTTGCCGCGCTCATCCAAATTGGCTTGATCTTGAACCTCGTGGCCGTCGGTGCCCTGCTCTTCATCTGGATGGAGCGGAAAGTTTCCGGCCGCATCCAAGACCGTCTTGGTCCGACGCGCGTCGGTGGCAAGTTCGGTTGGCTGCAAACGCTGGCCGACGGCCTCAAGCTGCTCACCAAGGAAGACTTGATGCCCGAAGGGGCCGATGAGTTCCTATTCAAGATCGCTCCGTACGTCAGTTTCTGCGCGTCGCTCACGGCGTTCGTGGCCATCCCATTCGCCGGCGGCGAGCACCCGTTCGTCGCGCTTCACATGAACGTGGCCATCTTCTTCATCCTCGCGGTGATCGGCCTCGAGGTCTTCGGCGTGATCCTGGCCGGCTATTCGTCGGCCTCGAAGTGGTCGCTGTTCGGTGCGATGCGCGAAGCGGCCCAGGTCGTCAGCTACGAAGTGCCGCTCGGCATGTGCGCCGTGGTGCCCGTGCTGCTGGCCGGGTCGATGGACTTGGTCTTCATCGGCGATAGCCAGGCAGGTTGGTTCACCAACTGGTTCGTGTTCCATGATCCGTTCACGTTCGTTGTCTTCTGGGTTTACTTCACCTGTGCCACAGCCAGCGTGAATCGCGCTCCGTTTGACTTGGCGGAAGCCGAAAGCGAGCTGGTGGCCGGTTTCCATACTGAATACTCGGGCCTCCGCTGGAGCTTCTTCTTCATGGCCGAGTACGGCTCGATGCTCGCCGTCAGCCTCCTC
>CAZGMU010000250.1:0-414 GCA_964526975.1 uncultured Planctomycetaceae bacterium | reverse complement strand
GTGGCTTGGCCTGACCTTCGAACACGGCTTCTGGTTTGGCATTGCCGGCAATGTTTTGGGCACGGCCAACTTGATTGTGAAGGGCGTGGTTGGTGTCACCGTGATGATGTGGGTTCGCTGGACCCTGCCGCGGCTGCGCATCGATCAGGTCATCACCGTCTGCTTGAAGTACTGCGTCCCCATCGCGGCCCTGATGTTCCTCTGCGCTACGGTGTGGCAGTTTTACCTGCCCCACCGCGCATTCTTCGGATTCATCGATTCGCCGCCGTTCATTTCGCAACTGGCCGAAGTGCGCGAGGCCGCCAAAGAGAAGCCGACCGAGACTCCCAAAGTTAAAATCGCTCCATCGGCCAGCAACGAACCGGCAAGCGGCGACGATCGCACGGCATTTGTAGATTTCACCCGGGCGAAGGC
>CAZGMU010000249.1:375-7485 GCA_964526975.1 uncultured Planctomycetaceae bacterium | reverse complement strand
TCTCATAGATGGCCTACAAAATAAACTTGCTCAAATCCTCATCCTTCGAAACTTCCTCCAGTCGCTCCTTCACATACGCCGCGTTAATCTCCACCCGGCCCATCTGCATATCGGGCGCTTCGAACGAGAGTTCTTCGAGCAATCGCTCAAGAATCGTATAGAGCCGGCGGGCACCGATGTTCTGTGTTCGCTGATTTACTTCGAACGAATAGTTGGCCAGCGCATCAACTGCATCCGGCATGAATTCCACATCCACGCCTTCAGTCTTCAGTAGCGCCGTGTACTGCTTAGTGAGCGAACTCTTCGGCTCCGTAAGAATCCGAACGAAATCATCTTTCGTCAGGTCGTTCAACTCCACCCGAATCGGGAATCGGCCTTGCAACTCGGGCATCAGGTCCGAGGGTTTGGTTTTGTGAAACGCGCCGGCGGCGACGAAGAGGACATGGTCGGTTTTTACGTAACCGTAGCGAGTATTAACCGTTGTCCCTTCGACAATCGGCAATAAGTCGCGCTGTACGCCCTGCCGAGAAACATCGGCACCCCGGCCGCCTTCTGTCGCTACCACTTTATCCATTTCGTCGATAAAAATGATGCCGACATTCTCAGCCAGCTCGATCGCCTGGGCGTTGACCTTCTCGGCGTTGATCATCGCCTCGGTTTCCTGTTCGAGCAAAACCTTGCGAGCATCGGCCACGGTCATCTGCCGACGGGAAACACTCTTGGGCATGATCTTGTCGATCATCCCTTGAAAGTCGAACTCAGCCGAGTCGCCGCTAGGTCCCATGCCCGGGATCATCATCGCGTGGGCTTTTTGCTCGATGGTGATTTCAACCATCCGGTTTTCCATCTCGCCGCCCAGCAACATGGCCCGCATTTTCTCGCGAGTCCGCTCATACCGTTCCGGCGAGTTGGCCGTATCGACTCCGACCTCGAAGGCAGCCGGCGCGGGAGCGAGCAAATCGAGCAGCCGCTCGTCGACGCGGCGCTTGGCCTCGGGCTCGACCCGTTTGAGTTCTCCTTCACGAACCAGGCCGATGGCGTTTTCGACCAACTCACGCACCATGCTCTCGACATCGCGACCGTAATAACCAACCTCCGTGTATTTCGTCGCTTCAACCTTGATGAATGGTGCGCCGGTCAGCGTCGCGAGTCGGCGTGCGATTTCCGTTTTACCCACGCCCGTGGGGCCAATCATCAGAATGTTCTTCGGCGCGACTTCATTGCGCATGTCGCCTTCGAGCCGTTGCCGTCGCCAGCGATTGCGAATGGCGATCGCAACGGCACGCTTGGCATCGTTCTGGCCGACGATGTGCCGGTCCAACTCGGTCACGATTTGTCGGGGTGTTAGCTCATGCACGGCGTTTTACTTTCTGAAAACGAACCACGGAGACACGGAGGGCACGAAGAATAAAAGCTCTCTGCAGATAAACACGGAATAAACACGGAGATGAACACAGATAAAAAATCAAAATAAAATCATCTTCTCTTATCTGCGTCCATTTGCGTTCATTTGCGGATTCTTAAATATGTCTTCTCCGTGCCCTCCGTGTCTCCGTGGTGAATTCTTCTGATTAGGAACTAGGAAGTTCTTCGATAACGATATTTCGATTGGAATACACGCAAATATCAGCAGCAATCTCAAGCGACTTGCGAACGATCTCAGCCGCGGAAAGATCAGAGTTGGCCACCAGCGCACGGGCCGCAGAGAGTGCATAGTTGCCACCCGAACCAATACCGAGGATGCCGTCGGTTGGTTGGATGACGTCGCCCGTTCCAGAAACGAGCAGCGTATGTTGCGAATCGACCACAGCAATCATCGCTTCCAGCCGGCGCAGCGCCCGATCCATTCGCCACTCTTTCGCTAGCTCGGTGGCCGCGCGGGGCATATTGGCCGGATAGTCCTTCAGCTTGGCCTCGAATCGTTCGAGCAATGCGAAGGCATCGGCCGCCCCGCCAGCGAATCCTGCAATCACGCGACCATCAGCCAATGGGCGGATTTTCACCGCGTCGGCTTTCATCACGGTCTGCCCGATGCTGACCTGGCCGTCGCCGCCGATCGCTACCCGTCCCTTATGGCGGACCGTTAAAATCGTTGTAGACCGTACTCTCGGGCGTGATGCTGGCATGGTTTTCTGTTTGAACAGGCTGGTTTTAGGCCACGTAATGATTGTGTCCCATTGTAGCGCAAACAGCCAGGGGTTAACTTGGCGCCATGCCGGACCAACCTGCCGAGAATCGTGAAAAAAAGCCCACACTGCCGAGCAGCCCCGACCTGATGCGGGGCGAAGACTCCGCGCTTTTGGTCGTCGATGCCCAGGTGAAGCTGCTCGAGATCATTCCGCAGCGAGCGCGAATCGTATGGAACATCCGCCGCCTGCTCGATGCAGCCGACGCGCTGCAAGTACCCATCGCCGCCACCGAGCAATACCCCGAACGCTTGAGCCCCACCGTTCCCGAACTACGCGATCGTGTCGGGAATGCACCCAGCAAATTGTGCTTCAGCGCCGGCGTCTGCGGCGAGATTTTTGAGCAACTGCGTGAAGCCAATCGATACCGAATATTAGTGTGTGGCATCGAGACTCACGTCTGCATTTTGCAGACCGCGCTCGACCTCGTGGCCGCCGGATTCGAAACCTACGTGGCCGTTGATGCAGTCGGCGCACGCTATGAAATAGACCACCAAACCGCCCTGCGCCGAATGGAATCATCGGGCATCGTCTTAACCACAACCGAAGCGGCGATGTTCGAGTGGTGCCGCACGGCCGACCGCCCGGAATTCAAGAAGATCAGCGCCTTGGCAAAGGAATCACCGCCATAAGTCGCCTAGAATAGCCATTTTTCGGCCTCCCGGGCCGCAGAGCAGGGCGGTCTCGGCTAGTATTGGCCGGCTAATCATCTTAAATTGATAGGCTATACCTGAATGGCGTCGGGGCTGCTCCGCTGCACCATGGAGACGGTCCACGGAGCAAACGAGCTACGTAAATCGTACGTACTAGATTATGAATATCATTGAAGCCGTAGGCGTGACCAAGTCGTTTTATATCGGCGACCTGCATGTGGATGCAGTCCGCGGGATCGACTTGGGCGTCCGAAAAGGCGAACTACTGGCGATTGTCGGGCCGTCTGGCTCGGGCAAAAGCACGCTGCTCAATCTGCTCGGTGCGATCGAAACGCCGACCACGGGCCACGTATTGCTCGAAGGCGTCGACTTCGCCACGCTCAACGACACCGAGCGAACGCTGATCCGCCGCCGCCGCATCGGCTTTATTTTTCAAGCATTCAACCTGCTCCCCACGCTGACCGCGATTGAAAACGTCGCGCTGCCGCTAGAGCTAGACGGGGTGAGCGAATCAGTCGCCCGCGAACGTGCCTACGGCGCGCTGGAGCTGGTCGACCTCACCGATCGCCACGACCACGTGCCCAGCATGATGTCTGGCGGCGAGCAGCAGCGCGTCGCCGTCGCCCGCGCTCTGGTGATTCAACCCGCCATCGTTCTTGCCGACGAGCCGACCGGCAATCTCGACAGCGTGAACAGTGCCGCCGTGATGCGGCTGCTGCGCGACCTCGTCGAGTCGCGCGGTCATACGGTCGTCATGGTGACCCACGACAACGATATCGCCGCCCAGTCCGATCGCACGGTCCATGTCCGCGACGGCAAGCTGGAAGATGGCGACGTGCTCCACATGCGAAGGCCAGCAAAACACGCTGCCGGGCGGAAATGATGGTCAACTGGAAATTAGCCTGGCGCGAGATTCGGCAGCGGCCCGGTCGGGCCATTCTCACGCTGTTGAGCATCATCATCGGCGTCGCGGCGGTGGTCGCCGTGACGATCGCTTCCAGCACGACCGGTCACGCGTTCGACGAAATCTTCAAAACGGTAGCCGGCAAGGCGCAACTGGAAGTCGTCGGCCCGATTGGCAGTAGCTTCGACCAGAAGATTGTCGAAAAGCTGCGCGAGCTGCCCGATGTGCAAATGGTAGCGCCGCTCATCAAGCGGCAAACCGTGATGTACGTCAACGGTAAGCAATATCGTGGAATCGTTGCTTTGGGTATCGATTCGAAGATTGACCAGGAGATACGCGACTACGATATCACGGCCGGTACGCCATTTAGCGACACAGTCGGCGGCGTGATGCTGGACGAAACGTTCGCCAAAAACGCCGGCATCAAGCTTGGTCAGAAAGTCGACCTACAAACCCGTAAGGCTTTTGCAGGTACTTCGGTCGTTGGCTTCTACAAGTCGCGCGGCGTACCGACCGGCACCGAAGGCCTGGCTCTGTTGATGCCACTAAGTGCCGCGCAATACTACTATCTGACCTTCAAGAAGGTCGATTCAGCCCAAATTATGCTTAAGCCGGGCGTCAACGAAGACGCCACCCAAAAGGAAATCGAAAAAATCCTCCCCGAGGGTGTTCGAGTTCGCAAGCCCGAGGCCCGTAGTCCGCTGGCCGAGGAGACCTCGCTCTCGACACAAATGGGCATGCGCATGGCCCGGGCCTTTGCTCTCGTCGTCGCCGTGTTCATCATCGCCAATACGTTTCTCATCAACGTGACCCAACGTCGCAAGCAGTTGGGCGTCATGCGGGCAATCGGCGGCACCCGCCGCCAAATCGCCGGCATGGTCTTCCGCGAAGCGATCCTGATGGGCGTCGTGGGCACCATTTTCGGCTCCCTGCTCGGCGTCGTGGCCGCTCACTATATGACCGGCGCGATGGGCGCTTTGTATCAGGCCAAGCTGCCGCCGATTGATTTCACCTCGGCCCCGTTCCTGTTTGGTACTTGGCGACAGATTTCTTCCGTCCTATCGGCATTCACGTTGATCTTCCAAGATCCGTTCGTTGTCGGAGCGCTGTGTGGATTGCTCGTGTCGCTACTGGCCGCGGCGCTACCAGCGTACAAAGCCAGCAATCTCTCGCCGCTCGAGGCCATGCGCGACGTACGTGCCGAAGAACTCGAAGGCTCGTCGCGATGGCTCATTATTCTGGGCGCACTGTTCTTTGCCGGTGGCACTTGCACGTTGATCGCCACGGCACTCGGGTGGCTGCCAGCGCTCCACGCGATCTGGTCCGCACTCGTCCTGCTGGTTGGCCTCGTGCTGATGCTACCCGCCGTGCTACAGCCTCTTTCAGCGGTGGCCAGCTATCTGTTCCGACAAATGGCACCCGTCGAAGGCAAGCTCGCCCGGCTGCAACTACTGCGGCACCACTCGCGAACCACGCTCACGATCGGCGTCGTCTTCATCGCAATCAGCACGGGCGTTGGCCTGGCCAACTCCGTCATGGATACAGTCGAGAACGTTCGCAAATGGTATCGAAAGGCCGTGGTCGCCGACTTCGTCGTGCGGGCCGAAGCGCCCAGCATGGCCACCGGCGGCGCGACCAATGTGCCCGACTCCATGGGGCCCGAGCTCAAGCGAATTGATGGAATCGAAACAATCGACGGCCTCCGCTTCTGCTCCGATATCAAGGCCGGCGGCGAAGATGCCACGATCGTCGCCCGCGATCACACCCGCGATGAGCCCCCCTCGTTGGATCTTGTTCACGGCGACCTCTCCAAGCTGCGCGAGCAATTCATCGCCGGCCAGGTGGCGATTGGTTCTGTCCTCGCCGAACGCAGCAAGCTCAAGATTGGCGACAAAATCACGCTCGATTCGCAAGACGGCCCCAAGACATTCCCCATCGCCGCGATCGTCAACGACTATCAGAACGGCGGCCTCACGATCCACATGGAACGCAAAATCGCCCACGACCAGTTGGGCGTCGAGGGGATCAACGCGTTTATCATTTCGGCCGATCACAACAAGCTGGATGGAGTTCGTCACGAGCTGGAAGCGATCGCCAGCAAAAACGGCTTGCTCGTCCTCTCCGCCGCCGATATCCGCCACACAATCGACGGAATGATGTCGGGCGTCGTCGCCGCCCTGTGGGGAATGGTCGTGCTGCTATTGATGGTCTCGGCCATCGGCGTGACCAATACGCTAACGATCAACGTCCTCGAGCAGACCCGCGAGATCGGCCTGCTCCGCATCGTCGCGATGACTCGCAATCAGGTGCGAAAAACAATCTTCTCCCAGGCGATGATCATGGCCGTTTTGGCGCTGGTTCCCGGTATTTTCGCCGGCGTCGCCGTGGCCTATTTGATCAACCTCGCCATGATGCCCGTCATCGGCCACCCCGTCGATTTCGCCTTCCATCCCTCGCTGCTGATCGGCGGCTTTGTGCTCGGCCTGATCATCGTAGGCGTAGCGGCCTGGATTCCAGCCAACCGCGCCTCCCGCCTCGACCTCCCCACCGCGCTACGAACGCTGTAGCTTTTCAAAAGATGTTTCGAAAAACTCCCCTCCCTTGTAGGGAGGGGCCGGGGGAGGGTTCGAGATGCCGCACATCCTCATGGATGAATCCCTTTTTGCAGACAGCAAAACGCATTTCCAAAACACGTTTTCAGAAATCTCGTCACGCCAAATTCTTCCTCCCTCGCAGTGCTTTTCCCGCTTGCGAAAACAACCCCCTTCGGCAAACATAAGTGACATGACCACCATCCCTCCCTCCGTTACGCCGCCCGTTCGTACTCTCCTCGGCCCCGGTCCCAGCGACATCCACCCGCGCGTTCTGGAAGCGCTCTCGCGCCCCACCGTCGGCCACTTGGACCCATACTACCTCAAGATCATGGACGAGCTGCAATCGATGCTGCAGCAAGTCTTCCGCACCAAGAACCGCATGACGATGGCCATCAGCGGCACCGGCTCGGCCGGCCAGGAAGCCACGGTGACTAATCTCGTCGAGCCCGGCGAGAAGGTCCTCATCTGCATCAACGGTGTCTTTGGCAATCGCTTAGCCGACATGGCCGAACGCGCCGGCGGCGAAGTCACCAAAATCGAGCGCCCCTGGGGCGAAGTCTTCACCGTCGCCGAAGTGAAGGAAGCCCTCGCTCGTGTGAAGCCCAAGGTCGTCGCCATCGTGATGGCCGAAACTTCGACCGGCGCCTGGCAACCGATCGAAGAGATCGCCGCCGCTGTCCGCGATGCAGGCGCAATGCTAATCGTCGATACCGTCACCGCCCTCGGCGGCATTCCCGTCGAGATCGACCAGTGGCAAATCGATGCCGTCTACT
>CAZGMU010000249.1:0-365 GCA_964526975.1 uncultured Planctomycetaceae bacterium | reverse complement strand
AGAAGTGCCTCGGCTGCCCGCCAGGACTCGCGCCAGTGTCCTTCAGCGATCGCGCCGTGCAGAAGATTCTTAATCGCAAAGAGAAAGTGCGCAGTTGGTACCTCGATATTTCGCTCATCGCCAACTATTGGGGCAGCGATCGCGTCTATCACCACACCGCGCCGATCAACATGACCTACGCCCTCCACGAGTCGCTGCGAATGCTGCTGGAGGAAGGCCTGGACAATAGCTTCGCCCGCCATCGCAAGAACCAGCAAGCGCTCAAGGCTGGCCTCGCGGCGATCGGCATCGAATACGCCACACAACCAGGTCATGCCCTCCCGCAACTCAACGCCGTGCGCGTCCCGGCCGGCGTCGAGCGCCTG
>CAZGMU010000248.1:0-7497 GCA_964526975.1 uncultured Planctomycetaceae bacterium | reverse complement strand
AGTTTACGTTGCTACTTGATGGGGAGGACGAACCGATGGGTTTTGAAGCTGGTGATGCGAATTTGTACCGGTATGTAGGGAACTCGCCGACGAATGGAAGTGATCCTACTGGATTGCATACCGGTGGGCCGGTAACAGTGCCAGGCACTTCAATACCGGTCACTTCTTGGCCTCAGCCCACCTTACCTCCGGCTGTCAGACCTCCAGGCGACCGGCCGTCAGACGCGGCCGGGGGCTTACCTCCAGGTGCTGCTGCCGCTGCGGGAGTAGGATGCGAGGTGGCTGGCATACCAATAATTCCGAAATTCCGGACAGGGCTCGCGGGTGGAGGCACGACCGAAGGCACTTCGATTGCGAGTATTATTTTTCGGAAACTTTTGCCTTGGAAAACTCTTCCGGGACCAGCTGCCCGTGCTGCCGGGACAAAGTGCATTGGCGGGGCAGTCGGGCGTGCGGTTCCATACGTTGGTCACGGACTTATCCTTTGGGATCTCCACAATGCAGAGCGAGAGGCTTTACTACAGCACGCGGACGACATCGACTGGGAGTGGTGGAATACCTATTAAGCCACACCACAATCAAATTAAAGCCCAGTGTGCAATCCCCAGGCTGATCGATCAATAAATGTGGTTGCAAATTGTTCAGATAGCCGCAGTAATTGGGTGCGTTTTGGCGTTAGTCGTTTTCGCAAAAAGCGCCACACTTTATTTTCATGACAGAGCACTGTTCGCCGCTCGATCAGGATTAGGGCTTGAATCGTTTATCAAAGAACTCAATGCGAGGGGTGTGCGGGATTCGATCGGTGAATTTCTTTACAAGTATTTTCAGAGATGGCAGTTCGTACGGTATCCTCTCAAGATTGACGACATCGTATCCGAAATCGTTGAACTTGATGATCCTCAGGAGCTTTTTGACAATTTGTCAATGACATTTGCTGCCCAATTTCAAGTTCCAGCTCCTTGTATTGTTCCTCACTCCAATTTCATGATTATCGATGTGGCAAAAAGTCTTGAGGAAATTTTGTCTTCATCTGGAGCGAAATAGAGGAGCGGTAATTACACGCTTAATTGTCATCCTCGGCGGCAGCCCGAACAGCTTCTTCGCTTCCACGTATCGCTCTGGAGTGATGCCGATACCAGACAGCAGTGATTCGACCGCGTCCCCCAGCTTTTTCTTGCTCTCTGCCGTCGCGACTGCCGGTCTAATCTTGCTGATCTTCGGCATTACCGGCACTGGCTTGGACGGATCACACTTACGACGCGCTCTCGCACCCAGAGGGTGGCCGAAGTGCGAGCGGCTTTTGGGCACTTGTCGAAGAACTTGAATGAGGCGGATGGAGTTCCGCTGTTGTTATTTGAGGCGCAGATGCAGCAACAGCAGTGAGGTCGCCACGAAAAACGCAAAAAGTCACAAAAACTTTGATAAAGGCTTTCGGCTGTCAGCTTTCGGCTATCGGCCAGAAAAGGCAGGTCCAATCGCTGCGGTCTTCAATAGGGGGGGCCTGTGCAATAAGCAACATTGCGCAGATAAGAGGTACATGCTCGCGACTTTGTGAGGGTATGTCGAAGAAGGCCGCTCTGAGCAGTGGACATGGCACCCGAAGGCTTTTTTGGCCACGCAGTTATCAATCAAGGGGCCGCTACGGCACGCGGAGTGTGCCTGCTACACTGAAGGTATGCCGACTATTCTTGATAAGATCGTGGCGACGAAGTGGGGCGAGATCGAGCGCGCGAAGGCAGTGTTGCCGGAGCGTGAGTTGCGAGCGCGGCTGATCGATGCGCCGCCGGTGCGAGATTTTTTTACGCCGCTGGCCAGTGGGCCGCCGATTCGACTGATTGCCGAGGTGAAGAAGGCGAGTCCGTCGGCGGGGATCATTCGTGAGGATTTCGATCCGGTGTCGATTGCGAGCATTTACGAAGCGCATGGAGCTAGTTGCATTAGCGTGCTGACGGACGAGCAGTATTTTCAAGGTCGAATTGGTTACTTGAGCGAGATTCGCGCGGCGGTGAGTCTGCCGGTGCTGCGCAAGGATTTTATTCTTGATGCCTATCAGGTGGTGGAAGCGCGAGTGGCTGGAGCAGATGCGGTGCTGCTGATTGCCGAGTGTTTGGATGACTGCAATCTGCGGAAGCTGTTCAATGAGATCTGCGAGTTGGGGATGACGCCGCTCGTGGAGATTTATGAGCCGAGCAACCTGCAGCGCGTCTTCGACGCGGGAGCGACGCTCATTGGCGTGAACAATCGTGACCTGCACACGTTTCATGTTGACTTGGAGCACACGATTCGAATGCGCGATCGTGTGCCGGATCAGTGCGTGCTGGTAGGCGAGAGTGGAATTAAGACGCGAGCCGGCGTGGAGCGACTGGAAGCGGCCGGAGTCGACGCTATTCTTGTTGGCGAGTCGCTCGCGCGTGAGCCGGATATTGGGGCCGCTGTCGATCGACTGTTGGGCCGCTGATTGCGTGGGGTAACTATGAGCAAGTACCTGCAAGTTACCACGACCACGGGCACGCGACAGGATGCCGAGCGGATTGCGGCCGAACTGGTGTCGCGTCGATTGGCTGGCTGCGCGCAAGTTGGCGGGCCGGTCGACAGCACGTTTCGCTGGCAGGGGAAAGTCGAGACGGCCGAGGAATGGGTTTGCGTGGTGAAGACGAGCGCGGCGCAACTACCAGCGATACAGGAACTGCTCAATACGATTCATCCGTATGACGCTCCCGAAGTGATCGCAACGCCGATCGTGGGTGGCAGCGAGGCTTACTTGAAGTGGTTGGGGGAGCAGTTGGCGGAGTGAAGTTGGCGGGTATTGTTTTTTGGGTTCTTCCGTGATTTTAGGGGGTCGAATTTCCCTGAACGCTCCTTTTTAACAGCAGGGAACAGAAGAAACAGAGGTCTTCGAGCATCCAACAAGATGAACGAAACCGCCAAGAACGCAAGGACGCCAAGCAATTCACTGCTAATCACTGTCTTTCTTTGCGTGCTTGGCGGTTCAATCTGTGAGAGGCATTTGGTTCTTGGATAACGGCTTCCGGCTGCGAGTAACTCCTCTCTGTTTCCTCTGCTTCCTCCTGTTCATTTCTTGTTCCCGCCCGAGATCATCCATTAAATTCCCAGAAGAACCTTAGCGAATGATTAGCGCCGATTAGCGGTTCAACTTTCTCCATTGCGTCTTTGCGTGGCCGTGTGAGACGTCAAGGGATCTAGGCGTTTCTCGTGGCGGTAGTTGTTGTTGCGTTTTCGCAACGTTCTTCGAGCCGGGTGTAGGGAAAAGGCCGGTTTTGTGGGCCGTCGTTTCGGCAGGATCGATCGGATCGTTGCCCATGAAGCCTCGGCCGCCCGTTAGTGGGAACTTGGTTGACAGGCAGCTTGGGCAATTAACATGAGACTCGTACGCGTTAATTGTTCCCTCCTCTTCCCCGCGGTTTTTTTCCTTCTTCAAGAGCCCGGCCAGTTCGCTCGGAACTGGCGCCATTTGGGCTCGCATGTCAAAGGCAACCATGTCGAAGCCCTCATTGCTCAACCTCGGCCAATCGTTTTTTGGTAAGTCGCGCAAAAAGTCGTCTGGCCGTCGCGGCCAGCGCCAGGGGCGTTCGCTGAATATGGAGCGGCTTGAGGCGCGGCAATTGATGTCGGTCACTCAGTTGCAGAGCGCAAGCTTTTCGCAGGATGCGAGCGAGAAGCCACAATCGAAGATGTTCGAGTATGCCGGGCAATGGTGGTCGGTGATGCCTGATAAGAAAGGCACGTGGGTTTACCGACTTGACGGAACATCGTGGACGCAAGTGCAGCAGATATCGACCAACAAGAAGACTCACGCCGACGTGAAAGTGAGCGGCGATCTGGCCTACGTGTTGATGTTTTCTGGGTCGAAGTCGCAGGTCGCTACGTTGCAATACGATGCGATCGACAATCGTTTTGAGTTGTGGGGACAGCAACCCAATTTGGTTAATGTTTCGCTTTCTGGTCAAACAGGGACGATTGATATCGATTCGACCGGCCGGTTATGGATTGCGTCGGTCGGAAAAACCGGTGTTGAGGCGCGGTATAGCGACGGCCTGCATACTTCATTCAGCGGACCAATTACCGTAGGCGCCAAAGTAGGCTCTAGCGATATGTCAAGCATCATCGCGATGCCGAATGGCACGATCGGAATTTTCTGGTCGGATCAGAAGACAAAGCGGTTTGGGTTCAGCACACACGAAGATGGAGCGGCGCCGAATGCGTGGTCTGCGAACGAGGTGCCGGGCGATTCGGCGGCTCTCAATATCGGCCACGGCATGGCCGACAATCACATGCATCTGGCTGTGTCATCGAACGGCACGCTCTATGCGGTGATCAAAACGGGGTACGACAAGAAAGGCTATCCGTTGATCGGCCTATTGGTTCGTCGCCCGAACGGCGCTTGGGATGATTTCTACAACGTGACCGATACGGGTACTCGGCCGGTGATCGTTTTGGATGAATCATCCAATCAATTGGTGGTTGCCTACACGACCGCCACCGGCGGCGGCGACATCATCTACAGGACATCGTCGCTCGATACGATTTCGTTCAGCGGCACGAAGGTGCTTATTCCGGGCAAAGTGAACAATGTGACGACGGCCAAGATGTCGTCGAATGGGCAGGTGGCGTTTCTGGCCGACTCGAAGAGTGCGTTGTTCACCTTTGATACGACGGGGCCCGTGGTTAATCTTCCTCCCGTGGTGAATGCCGGCGCGGATCGCACGGGCACGGTGGGATCTCCGGTTACGTTGAATGGAACAGCCACGGACGATAATAAACCTACGCCTGGCGGGCTCAGTGTGTTGTGGTCGGTGATTACGGCACCGGGGAGCGTCGCTTTTGGAAACAGTGCGTCAGCGAGCACGACGGCCACGTTTGGCGCCGCTGGCACCTATACGTTGCAGCTTACGGCGAATGACGGCGAGTATTCGCGTATTGATCAAGTGACGATCGTCGTTTCGGCTTCGCCAGGCGGCGGCACAGGACCAGGTACCGATCCAGGTGCTGGTGGCTCGCAGCAAATCGCTTTCCAGAATGGGTTGTTCCCGAGCGTATCGTACGCAGGCACGATCGATACGAAGATCAACGGCAAGAACAAGAACACGACCAAGAATTACGGCAACGATACGAAGCTGTCGATCGACGGCGATCCAGACGAGGCGGGGTTGTTCCGCTGGGATGTATCGGCGATTCCCGTGGGCAGCCAGGTGGAGTCGGTTACGATCGAATTGACCGTGACGAGTAAGAGCAAGGAGACGTACGAAGTGTACGCTCTGGAGCGAGCCTGGGATGAATTGGCGGCCACGTGGCAGCAGTATGCCAATGGCAGCAGTTGGTCGGGGGCGGGCGCCAGCGGCAGCGCGGATGTGGATTCGTCGGTGCTGGGCGCGATGACGCCGACCAGCAAGGGCACGTATCGAATTACGTTGAACGATGCCGGTAAGGCGGCCGTTCAGGCGTGGATTAACGATCCCAGCCAGAACTACGGCATCATCATCAAGGATTATAACAACAAGGATCCATTCGAGGTTGCCAGCAGCGAATACAAAACGGCTTCGCAGCGGCCGAAGTTGGTTATCAATTACACGGAGCCGCAACCGGTCGTGAATTCGTTTGCAGTTGCTAATTTGCCGCCGGTGGTGACGACCGGGGCAAGCCTTGTTGCACAAGCGGGGCAGCCGATCGCGATTACGGCGAATGTTAGCGATGATGGCCTACCCGGTGGTTCGGCTTTGTTGGCGGCTCTCTGGTCGCAGGTTTCTGGGCCGGACGCCGTGTCGTTTGGTGATGATCACGTGGTGGACACCACAGCGCAGTTCAGCTCGCCGGGAACGTACACGTTGCGGCTGACGGTGAGCGATGGCCTGCTTAGCTCGTTTGCGGACTTGAGTGTTTCGGTGAGCTGAGATCAGGCTCGCTAGTGGTCTCTCAGGCTTGATTTGATGGTAGCTGAATTCGCAAGAATTCGGAGACTCCGCGCCGGCCGGACTCTTGCGAGTCCAGCTACACCCCTCCAATCAGCTTTGATAGACCACTAAGCAGCCCTGCGGTTTCGCAAACGGCTCCAGAGACTTCGGCGATTGCGCGGGCGGAGGACTGCTTTGTCGGCTTCCCAATTCAGTTCGGCGATGTCACCGCAGCAGCCTTGTTGCCAAGTGACCGCCGGGTTGCGGGGGAGGAAGGGGGCGAGGAGCTCGATGTCGCCATTGGCGAATCGCATATTCTCTGTGGGTAGGTTGGCGGCGATCTTGGGCGTGATCAGGCTGATGTTGTAGCCATATTGCTTGCAACAGGCCTGGCAGCAATCGAACCCGGCGACGACCAGGTTGTAGAGCAACAGGCCGGCGTTCCAGAGCGTGAGATGGCCGCCGACGATCTCGTGCTTGAGAGGCGGAACGGTGATCGCCAGGACGCCGCCGGGCTTCAGATCGCGGTAGATTTTGTGCAGAAACATTTGCACGTTGGGCTGGTGTTCGAGGACGTGAGAAGCCCAGATGCAATCGAACGGCTCGGCAAACTGGTGCAGCAAGTAGTTGGCCTCAATGACGCCGGGGCGGCGCGGGCGGTAGTCGATTCCAGTAACTTGTTTGCCGGCGCTGGTGAAATAGTCGGAGTGGATGCCGTCGCCGCAGCCGATGTCGAGGACCGTATTGAACTGGTATTCGCTGACGAGTTTGTGGAGTGCCTGATCGGCGAGGATGGGCTTGGTGGGCATGGTCGGCTTTCTGATAGCGGAGGCAGTTTTTTACGGAGTCTGCCCTGAGAACGTGTTTTCAGAATTTCTTTGCTCTGGAGGTATAGGCGACAAAAAAATGTAGTTTTTCGAACCCTCCCCTAACCCCTCCCTACAAGGGAGGGGGATTTCAAGGCATGTTTTTAGGCGGCGCGGTGGAAGGGCCAGATGTTCCAGGGGCGGGTTTTGCGTGCGGCGCTGCGGTGGTTGTCGAGGACGACCATGGGCACTTCCATGACTTTGGGATGGTAGAAGCCATGGCCCCAGAGGTTGTCTTCGCCCCAGCAATCGCCATGGTCGCCACAGATCGTGACGAAACAGTTGTCGAGCTCATTGAGCAGTCGTTGCAACTGTTTGTCGACGTATTCGAGCGAGGCGCGCTGGGCGGCAGCGCAGCCGGCGGCATCGCCCCAATCGGCGCGGAGCGTGTGTCCTTCGGCGATGTAAGGGTGATGCGTTTCGCCGACGTTGAGGAATAAGAAGTAGGGCTTGGTGTTGCTTTTGAGCGTGTCGAGTGTCCAATCGATTTGTTGCGAGAGATTGCGGCCGTCGCCGGTTTGCTTGTTGGGGAAAAAGCGGTAGTGGTCGAAGTCGGCCAGCAGGTGCTCAGGCGCCGGCTTGGCCGGATCGAACCAGTTCATCGCGCCGGTTCCAATAGTGACGAAGCCTTGCTGGCGAAAACCGGCTTTGATGTTGCGGCCGGTGAGCTCCATGACACTTTCGCGGTGGCTTTCGGGGTTGCAAAGTCGCCAAATCTGTGG
>CAZGMU010000247.1:0-7502 GCA_964526975.1 uncultured Planctomycetaceae bacterium | reverse complement strand
CGGCCGGGCTTCAGCGAGGGAATGACCGTCATTGAAGCCGCCAATCTTTTGAAAAACAGCTACGGCGCCACAAACGCGATCCTGCTCGATGGCGGCGGTTCGACGACCATGGTGGCCAATTTCTACAACGACGGAGTGGACGGACAGGTTCTCAACGTTCCGTCAGACAATTTTGAACGCTCAGTGGGCAGCAACCTGGCGGTTTTTGCGCTGCCTAATGGCGATTACAACCAAAATGGGACGCTCGACGCCGGGGATTATGTGGTTTGGCGCAAAACAATTACTCATCCAATAGCCTACGACGCGTGGAAGACGGGGTTCGGTAACTCAGCCAACGGGCTTCTAGTGGGGGGACCGATCCCGGAACCTTCGGCGAGCAGTGGTATTTTCGTGGTACTGTTCTGGTTGCTCAACCGCCGGGCGATTCGAGTATCGACCACCATTTAGACCGTAGCCCGGGTCCAATGTGTCCCGTTTTCTTGCTGGATTTTCCTTGACTTTCGGCTCGCGAGAATGCATAAAGGCACAAAGAGCGCATTACCAAGCATCTTACGGGCGATGCGGTTGGCTTCTTGGGTTTATGTTACTCCAGCCTGGCTGGCGTATTTTGTTTGCTTGGAGCGTCAAGTTTCTTACCTTTAGCGCGGAGGGTTCTAATGACTAAACACGTGTTCGTGCTCTTAGCCGTGGCATTGTTCGCCACGCAAGCTTTCGGTGCCTTGCCATTGTTCGACGATTTTGAAAATGGTGTTGGCGGTGACATCGTCTATGCCCCGTGGGGCAATGTCTCCGGCGATTCGACCACGCCAAATGGCAACAGCAATCTGGTCACCACGGACAGCAGTCACGCCTTGAGCGGTACCCAGAGCGCCCGCGTCTTCGCCAGCGATCCGGCTAATTGGAACGGGTACACCGACTTCGGCGCCACCGCTGGACACATTTACGCATCCGTTTACGTGTTCGAAGATTTCAGTAACCCGGGCACGAGCAACTCCGTCACCAATATGCTCTCGCTATATGGTGATGCCGGAAGCAACAACCCGGGCTCGTTCACAGATTATCTGCAGCTCGGCGTGGTTCCGTTCTATCCGTCCGGGAGCACGGGCTACGGCTGGCGGACCGCGACGAACGGCATCAATGACGCCAGCCCCGCCACTGCCCGCAAGCAGGGCTGGACGAAATTAGCGATTGACGCCGCCGCGCTTGCCGATGGTGGCCAAGTAAACTTCTATATCGACGACGTCTTGGTAGGCACTGGACAGCGCGCGGCAGGTGTGAACCTGCGGTGGGTACGCATCGGCAACAACTCGCCCAGCTATGAGAACTTTTGGTACGACAACCTCAGTGTCGTTGCAGTTCCAGAACCGACCAGTGTCGTGATGATTGTCACGGGTGCGATCGGGATCGCGGGCGTCGGACGCCGACAACGACGACCTCTGTCCGCCTAATCACGAGCATTCGGCGTGCTAGTAATCCATGCTGCCGGAGCGACTTCCCAAGTGAGGTTCGCTCCGGCAGTTTCTATTTGCAGTGCGTCGATCACTTTGATTCGGTCTGCAATTCGAGTAGAACGATCGAATTCGCAGGCATCTCTCGGTCGTATTGGAATTGATTCTTCTCGATACTGCCCTTGCCGGAAACCGCTAAATCGGCTCGGTTTGGGTCAGTAAAGACGTTGGCGTGCAAAGCGTCGATAATCGATTCTTGCCATCTGCCGCCGACAAAGTTGGATGGTAATTCGTTCACCGTTAAATGCACACGCCGGTTCAGTGCGTAGCGATAGCGAAAGTTCACCAGGACGACAGCCAACCGGTCTCGCTTGGAGTCTAATGCAGCTACGGCGCAAATGTCGTCATCGCCGCCGTTGATACGAATCCAGTTCCCACTGAGCGAATTGAAAATACTCGCCATATTAAATGTCGGTTTCGGACGATTGTCCTGCATGAGAATGCTCCAATCGCCGCGGAAGCTCATGTCGCCTTGCTTGACATAAAAAAGACAAGGGCGATCAATTTTCTTTGGAATAATGGCACGGATCATTCCGTCTGCGCACCAGGCGGCTCCCACCTCGTGGTCGTGTGGCCGATTGGGCCACCAGGCTTCATTCCACTCTGTAATCATAAGGCTTTTGACACTCTCCTGGAGCTTGGGAAACTCTTTCAAATAGGCGCGAAAGGCATCGGCTTCCTTGGCGATCACATCAGACGATTGGAAATACTCGTGCCAGCTTACGAAGTCGAGTGGCAAGTTCTCTTTCACGCACCATAACATCAGCCCGCGGGCAAATCCTTTGCCATTGGCACAGCTACCTTGCTCACTCTGTTCGAAGGGCCCGCTTGCTAAGGCTGGGCCGCCGACCTTGGCATCAGGGTCGGCACGCCGCACGCCACGCGCGGTCGCTCGATAAACTTTCGCATAAGCTTCGAATCGCCGAACGATCTCGTGGTCAGGCTCCTTATTGCCGAGCGCCTTGCCGTACAGCTCCTTGAACTCATCGGAGCCGGTGTCGTTTGGGCCGGGCTTGATCCAACCGGCGTTCGCTTCATTCCAGACTTCCCAAAACTTGACACGCTTGCCTCGTTCGACGCCATGCCTGGCAGCCTGATAACACAGTTCCTCCCAAGCCTCGTAACTTCTTGCGGCATGTAGGAAGCCGCGAAAATCGGATCCGCGCCAATCTTATAGATGAAGTCCAGCCGCCGATCGAAATCGGACCAATCATAGATGTTTTTGCCTTCTTCATCCGTTTTCAATGTCGACGTGAGAACGTTATCCATTCGAAACCATTTAAAACCTCCCTCCTTCAATTTCGCAGCGGTGGAGTCATCGTAATCTGACATGCCTCCTCCCTGGCTCAGACCAATTAGACCGCAGGGCACGGCCTCCAGTATTGTCCCCAAATCTGCTGATAACTTCACCACGCCCACACGATCATCGGGAAGAAGCACGATGCGTGCCTCGCTTAGATTGCTTGCTCCTTGGACGACCCCAAAAACTTGCACCGCGACCGGCACTTTTTCACTGGGAGTGGCTTTTTCTGAAAGTGTCACGAGTGCTGGGTGATCGTTGTCGTATCGACATTGCAGCTTGCCGCGCACATAGACTTCTCCGCCATCGCCGCAATTGAATTGCAGCCCGACAGCCTTTCCACGTGTCGGCTTGCCATCAATAGATTCGGGAACTTCCAGGTCAGCCACCAACCAGCGAAACCGCTGGTCGTTAGGCCAAGCGTCACCTACTTTTACGGCTTTGCCATCCTTAGGAAATAGGCCCGGCAAATTTTGGCGGTGGTCTGCGTCGGATACCACGCGCCATTGGCCAAAGGAATTGCCTGCCAGGAACGTCACCATGCAAATAGCACAAAAGAATTTCATTCCCATATGGATGTCAACCAATCAGTTAAAAGTTCAACACGCAGAAAAAGGGGCAGAACGATTTTCCGCTACTCCTTGTTGCCTTACGCGGCTAGCTGGCTAAAAACGTGCGTTCCACAAAGGTCGTGTCGACGCGGCCTTCGACGAACGCTGAATGGCTGAGAATGTCTTGATGGATCGGGACGGTTGTCTCGATCCCTTCCACGCGCAGCTCTGCCAGAGCTCGCTGCATCGTGGCGATCGCGCCGGCGCGCGTCGGTTGGTGGACGATCAGTTTGCCGATCATCGAATCATAATGCGGCGGCACCATGTAGCCGCTATGGGCATGCGAATCGAAACGCACGCCGAATCCGCCCGGGGCGATGAGTTGCTTGATCAGTCCCGGCGAGGGCTGGAAATTGCGACGCGGATTCTCGGCATTGATCCGGCATTCGATCGCGGCTCCGCGCTGCACGATATCCGACTGCGCCCAAGGCAGCGGCTCGCCGGCCGCGACCCGAATCTGCGCCTTGATGAGATCGATTCCCGTCACCATCTCGGTGACCGGGTGCTCCACTTGAATGCGAGCGTTGACCTCGATGAAGTAGAAGTTTCCCGACTTATCAACGATGAACTCCACCGTGGCCGCGTTGGTGTAGTTCGCGGCCTTGATCAATTTGCGAGCAGCGTCGCACATCGCGGCCCGCGTTTCCGGCGTGATACTCGTGCTCGGGCTCTCTTCGATCAGCTTCTGGTGCCGACGCTGAACGCTGCAATCACGTTCCCAAAGATGCACGACATTGTCGTGCAGGTCGGCCAGCACCTGCACTTCGACATGCCGTGGGTGCTCGATGTATTTTTCCAAGTAGACATCGCCATTGCCAAACGCGGCCTCCGCCTCGGCCCGCGCCTGCTGCAGCGCCGACTTGAGCGCCAAGTCGTTCGACGCGACCCGCATCCCCCGGCCACCACCGCCGGCAACCGCTTTGATCAGCACCGGGAAGCCGACATCGTGGGCAAACCGCAACGCTTCATCTTCCGCCGTCACGATCCCTTCGCTACCGGGAACGACGGGCACGCCCGTTTGCCGGGCGAGATCACGGGCGGCGTTCTTGTCTCCAAGCCGCGCCATCGCCTCCGGCGTTGGGCCGATGAAGTCGATGTTGCAACTGCGGCAAATCTCGTTGAAGTGGGCATTCTCGGCCAGAAAACCATAGCCAGGATGAATCGCCTGCACATTGCCGACTTCGGCGGCGCTGATCACGCTCGAAATCTTGAGGTAACTTTCCGAAGCCTTGGCCGGCCCCACGCAAAATGCCTCGTCCGCCAATTCTAAATATCGCGCGCCACGGTCACCTTCGCTATAAATCGCGACGGTCTCCACGCCCAGTTCCTTGCACGCGCGGATGATCCGGAGAGCAATTTCGCCACGGTTCGCTACGAGAATTCGCTGATACATGGGCAGGTGTCAGGTTTCAGGTTTCAGGCGCCAGGTTTTCAGACTTCGATTCTGACACCCGACACCCGACACCCGACACCTTAATTAGGCTCAACGCGAAATAGTGGTTGGTTGAATTCGACGGCATCGCCACTCTGAGCCAGCACCGCGACGATTCGCCCGGAACACTCGGCCGGCAACTCGTTGAAAACTTTCATCGCCTCGACGATGCAGACGGTCGTATCCGGTCCAACGCGATCGCCCACTTTTACAAATGGCGGCAAATCGGGATTGGGCGAGGCATAGAAGGTGCCCACCATCGGGCTCTTGATAACAATAAACTTGCTCTCGTCAGCCGTGGGCTCGACTGCCTTGCGCTCGCCAGCTGCCACAACGCCCGGCGGAGCCGTCACGGGCATCGCCGGCATAGCCGACATTGTCACCGCTTCCGGCCGACGGAGGCGAATACGCTGATCGCCCTGCTTCAGGTCGATCTCGGCCAGATCGTGCTCGTTCATCAGCTCGATGAACTCGCGCATCTTCTTCACGTCAAAAATGTCGCCAGAAGTGGGACCCGTTTTCGAACTCATCAATATATCCCTGCGGGCAATTCAATTCGCCAGCTTGTAAATTGGGAGTGGCCCCGACCATTAAGATGCCAGGACGCAGTCTTCCAACTGCTTTGGCACATCGGTGAGAACTTCGTGACCCGTGCGGGTAACCAGCACGTCGTCTTCGATTCTCACGCCTCCCCACCCCGGAACATAAATCCCCGGCTCAACAGTGACAATCATTCCTGGCCGCAATACAGTTTTTTGCCCGACGGCCAACCGGGGCGCCTCGTGAATTTCCAAACCAGTGCCATGGCCCAAGCCATGACCGAAGGCCTTACCGAAGCCCGCTCGCGTGATGATCTGCCTCGCGACTTGATCAATCTCTTCGCAAGTACGACCTGGCTGAATGGCATCGATTGCCGCGAGCTGCGCCTTCAGGACAACTCCATAAATCTTCCGCAATTTGGGCGAAATTTTACCGGTGACGACCATCCTCGTCAAGTCGCTCATGTACAGGCCCGAGTTGACGCCCCAGTCGATCAGCGTGAAATCGCTCTCGCCCAACTGGCGGTTCGTCGGCCGAGCATGTGGCAATGCCGAGCGATCACCAACCGCGACGATTGCGGGGAAGCTCAACGATTTCGCACCGAACCGACGCGCCTGGTACTCAAGCTCCGCAGCGATTTCCAACTCGGTCATGCTGCTGGTCAAGCCGGCTCGCACAACATCGAATGCGCGCCGCGCCTGCTGGCAGGCAACGCGTGTGGCATCGATCTCGGACTTATCCTTCTCAATGCGAAGCCGCTCGACGAGATTCTCCGTCACCACGGTCTGTAGCTTGGGCAAAGCTTTGGCAAGCGACTCGTGAAATGAAACCGTGGCCGAGGCGCCTTCGATCCCGAGCCGCTCAATTCGCGCGCGTTCGACGACCTTCGCAACCGCAGTCAGCATTTTCACACCCGGCTCGCGGACTTCGAGTGCAAGGCCAGGGCACTCATCTTCAAGCTGCGTGGTATAGCGAGGATCGGTGATAAGCGCCTCGCTGTCGCCAGTTACGAGTAAATAACTATCGTCCCCTGTAAAGCCTGTCAGGTAGGTGACGTTGGTGAAATTCGTAACCAACAAGCCATCGGCTTGGGCCTCTCGGATCAGTGAGCGTAGCTTCCTTCGACGAATAGCAAATGACATGACGCCATGATACTGGGCTCGGGATGGCCGGCAAAGGGAGATTGGATGGAGGGATATGCTAAGCGGCAATGCGAGGGCGGCGGAAACGGGCGTGCGCGGTGAACAGAACCGCCGAGCTGAGGAGCAACATAAAAGTCGAAGGCCCGGGAATGCCGTTCAGCTCCAGTGTATCCGATGGCGATAGAGCGGCAGAACCTTGGCCATTTGCGATGAGAGCGTTTCTCAACAGCAGGAAGTCATTGAAGTTTGTAACGCCATCACGATTTAGGTTACCCTTTTTCCATGACTCGACATTGCCTTGAGTCTGCTGGTAATCCCAATCTTGGAGGAAAGCCGTCACATCGTCGGTCGCTGCAGGACCGGTACCATTGCCGAAGACCACGCCATCGGATGCCAGATCGGTTATTATGAACGATCATGGCGGACGTGCGGCAAATGCAGGGTAACCGGCCAGGCCCCGGAAGCAGCCCGGGTTGGGCTGCCTAGTACTTATATCTATCTATGCACCATGCGACTGACCACCCCGACGTTGGCCTGTTGCTCAGCGGCGGCGTGGACAGTGCTGTTTTGCTGGGCCAGCTCCTCGTCCGGGGGAACCGGGTGGTTCCGTTTTATGTGCGGACGGGCTGTGTTTGGGAGGCCAGTGAACTCGCGGCGGTCGAGCGGTTTCTGCTGCGGCTCGAACGGCCGGGACTGAGCCGACTCGTTGTGTTCGATCTGCCGGTTGCGGATCTGTATGGCGACCATTGGAGTTTGTCTGGGAGCGGCGTGCCGAACGAGCGGACGCCCGACGAGGCCGTCTACCTGCCTGGACATAATCCGCTGATTCTGCTCAAGCCAGCCATCTGGTGCCAGATGCATGGAATCTCGCAGTTGGCGCTGGCGACGCTGTCGAACAATCCGTTCCCCGATGCCACGCCGGAGTTCTTCCGGCGGTTCCAGGAGATGCTGCAAGAATCGATGGGAAAT
>CAZGMU010000246.1:0-7512 GCA_964526975.1 uncultured Planctomycetaceae bacterium | reverse complement strand
ACGGGGCCTTGCCAGAGGTCGTAGTCGAGCGACGCGGGCGGCGCGGTTTGCTTGCCGTGGCCGATCGAGGGGCGGTTGTTGTAATACGTGGACTTGGCGTAGAGGAGCTTGCCGATCGCGCCGTTGCGGACTTTGTCGAGAACAGCGTGGTAATGCGGATTGCTGCGGCGCTGGAGGCCGATCTGGAGGACGCGGTCGGAGTTTTTGGCGGCGGCGATCATGCGCTCGCCTTCGTCGGGCGTGTGGCTGGCGGGCTTTTCGCAGTAGACGTGCTTGCCGGCGGCGAGGCCGGTGAGCGTGGCGGCGGCGTGCCAGTGGTTGGGGGCGGCGACAATCAGAGCGTCGACATGCTTGTCGTCGAGCGCTTTGCGATAGTCTTTGATGCCTTTGGGAGCAGGTCGGCCGTTGCCGGAAGCAGCGGTGATGCCTTTGGCGAGAGCGTTTTCTTCACAGTCGCAGATGTAGGCGATTTCGGCGTTAGGGAGCTTGGTGAGGGTTGTGGCGAGTTGGGAGCCGCGGTTGTTGGCGCCCATAATGGCGAAGACGACTTTTTCGTTAGGAGAACTTGCGGCTCGCGTGACGCGATGGGTCGCAAGAGCGGCTGTGGCAGCAGCGGTCGTGGCGAGGAACGTGCGACGGTTGAGTTCGGACATTTATTTATCTCCACCTGAGGCAGTTGCTTGAGCCGCCTGTTTTTCTGCGGCGGCGATGATTTCAGCGAGAGCGACCGGTTTGCCACCGGCCTGCTTGCTGGCGTCGGCAGCTTCCATGAAGGCGTAAATTTCGATCGACTCTTCGCGGGGAACGGGCGGTTTGCCTGTTTTGAAAAATTCGCACATCGCCACGACGGCGGGCTTGTAACCTTCGAAGCCGGCGCTTTGGATTACTTTCTTCGTGCCGTAGGCGCTGAACGAGTAGTTATAGCCATTCTTCAAACCGCGGTAGCTGCCGATGCGGCCGTCTTTCCACTTGCCGACGACGACCGTCGAGAGGGGTGAATCGGTACGCGCGACTGTTTCGCACCCCTTGCCCATGATCGTGTAGAGAGGCTCGACGCCGTGGATGCCGTACCAAAAGAGATCGGGATGATGCTCTTCGGTCGACATCGGGCTTTGAGTTTCAACGCCGAGGAGCCCGCCCAATTTTTTGGGGTCTTTCTCGGCAGCCGCTTTGGCGGCGGCTTGCACATCGCCGCCGAAGCGGAGAGATGAACTTGTATAGACGGGCGTGTGGGTCTCATCGGCGATGCGATAGATCGACAGCAGGTTGGCGAGCGAGTCGGCGGCTGGCTTGTCGATAAAGACCGGCTTGCCTTGGGCGATAGCTTGGAACTGCTTGAGGTGAGGGCGGCCGTCGACGCTTTCGAGAAGGATGACGTCGGACTGGGCGGCGACTTCCTCGGGCGAATCGACGATTTTGATGCCCATTTCCTTGAGTTGCTTGACGAAGCCGGCGACGCGGCTGGAGCTTTCTTTGGGGATGTCTGAGCTGCCGCCGGGATAGGCGGCAGTGATTTCAATGGCGTCCAGCGGCGCTGGGGCATTGGGGTCGTTGATTAGTTTCGTGAAGGCGATGACGTGGGAGGTGTCGCAACCGACGATGCCGGCCCGCAAAACGCCTTCTTTGGCGAAGGCGGAGCAACTCGCTAAAAGCGAAAGGGTGATGGAAGCTAGAAGCAAAGGAATGCGATTTTGCATGGATTGGCCGAGAAAGAGAGCCAAAGGGAGGGTAGCAATCGCGGTCGATCCGCGGGCAGGGAACGTCTACATTAGATAAACGAACGTGAGGCCTTGTCAATCAAACTAAGCATTTTTTTGTGTGGTGTTCGGCATGCAGACACGGTTACAGGGGTGCTGGAGCGGCGTTCGTCGAGGGGCGAAATTTGGGACATTTGCCGGAATTGTTATTTGGTTGATTTTGAACTTTGTGATGTTAATAGTTGTACTTGTCATTCCGTCGATTCGCGAACACGCGGTGGCCGACTTGCAAAAGGACTGGGATCAATGGGGACCGCTGTCCGTAATTGGTAGTCTGTTCGCGACGTTCATCCTCATGGCGGTATACGGAGCGATCGGCGGCATATTTGTGATGGGGATTGCGGGGTTTGTCCGTCGCAGTGAAATGAAGTCGCTGGAATCAAATGACAAGACATCAAAACTTTGAATTGCGTATACCATAATTGATTGGAGCTTTTATGAAAGTCGCTTTTGGTTGCGATCATGCTGGATTCGCTCTCAAAACGCAGCTTGTGGATGAAGCACGGACACTGGGGCATGAAATCATCGATTGTGGCGCAATGGACGATCGGCCGTCGGATTATCCGGATTTCGCGCGAGCGGTGGGAGCAGCGGTGGCCGGTGGGAAGGCGGAGCGCGGCGTGCTGATTTGTGGGAGTGGCGTGGGGGCGTCGGTCGCGGCGAATAAGATCCATGGGATTCGCGCGGGATTGTGCCACGACACTTACTCGGCCCATCAAGGCGTGGAGCACGACGATATGAATGTGCTGTGCTTGGGGTCGCGGATTGTGGGCGAGGCGCTAGCGATTGAGCTCATGCGGGCGTTTCTGCCGGCGCAGTTTACGGGCGAGGAGAGGCACGCGCGGCGGCTGGCGAAGGTGCTGGAGATCGAGGCGGAGAATTAGAGGACGCATTGTCTGAATTCTTGCGAATTGGCAAGACGCCCTCACCCCGGCCCTCTCCCGGAGGGAGAGGGAGATGAAGGCTAGACTTCCAGCAGCAGGCGTGAGGGGTCTTCGAGCGCTTCTTTGATGCGGACGAGGAACGTGACCGCCTCGCGGCCATCGACGAGACGATGATCGTAAGTCAGCGCGACGTACATCATTGGGCGGACAACGATCTGGCCTTCGCGAACGACGGGGCGATCCTGGATGGCGTGCATGCCCAGCACGCCGCTTTGGGGCGGATTGACAATCGGCGTCGACAGGAGCGAGCCGAACGTGCCGCCGTTTGAAATCGTGAACGTGCCACCTTCGAGATCGGTCGGGTCGAGCTTATTGCTCGAGGCGCGAGCGCCGAAATCGGCGATGGCCTGCTCGATCTCGGCGAAGCTGAGACGATCGGCCGAGCGGAGGACAGGCACGACGAGCCCCTTCGTGCTGCTGACGGCGATGCCGATGTCGTAGTAGTGGCGATAGACGATCGAGTTTTCGCGGATCTCGGCGTTGAGCGCCGGTTGGCTCTTGAGGGCATCGACCACTGCTTTGACAAAGAACGACATGAAGCCGAGTTTGACGCCGTAGCGAGCCTGGAACGAATCGCGATACTCGGACCGCAGATCTTTAACTGCGGACATATCGATTTCGTTGAACGTCGTGAGCAGAGCGGCCTGCTGCTGAGCGCTGACGAGCCGCTCGGCGATGCGGCGGCGGATCAGGCTCATGGGCACGACTTCTTCGAGCTGGCTGCCCGAAGGGCGCGCGGGAAGTTGGCGTTTTTCAGGTTTCTGCACGGCGGGTGGACGCTCGGCAGCTTTGGCCGGGGCCGGTTGGGATTTGCGTTCATCCAAATGACGCTGAATGTCGCCGACGGAGAGTGTAGGACCGCTGGCTTCGATGTCGGAGGCGCTGAGGCCGTGCTCGCGGAGGGCGCGGCGGGCGGCGGGGGAGACGGGAATATCGGACGGTTGGGCTTTGGCGTCTTCGGTGGGTTTGTCGGCGGGCGCTGCTTTTTGGGCGGGGGGCATGGCCGCTGAAGCGGCCGCGCCGTCGCCGGTGGGTTTTGAGGATGGTTCGACGTAGCCGATGATGTCGCCTACGGCGACCATGTCGCCTTCGCGTTTAAGGATCTGGCCGATCACGCCGGCTGAAGGCGCGGCGAGCTCCATTGAGGCTTTGTCGGTTTCCAGTTCGACGACGTTTTCGTCTTGCGCGACGGAGTCGCCTTCGCGCTTGAGCCAGCGACCGATTTGAACTTCGCGGACTGATTCGCCAACTTCGGGAATTTTCAATTCGATAGTCATTAGAGGTAGGTCAGGCTGTGCCTGACAAGAGAGAGGGGCGTCGGGCTAAGACCCAACCTACATTTTAAACGCTCGAGCGATTAGCTCTTCGTGTTCGCGGTAGTGGGCGGCATTGGAGCCGGTAGCTGGGCTGGCCGAGGCCACCCGGGCCTCGACGGAAAAGGGAAAGCGGTTCAGTAGACGCTGACAGAAGCAATTCTTCCAGTAGGGCCACGCGCCCATATTCTCTGGTTCTTCCTGAACCCAGCGGACGGGGGTTCCGTCTGAGTAGTCTTGGAGCGCCTTGGCAAATACGTCGTCGCGCAACGGATAGTACTGATCGATGCAGAGGATAGCGGCGTTGCCATGGCCTTGTTTCTCGCGGGCTTCGACGAGGTCGTAGTACATCTTGCCCGTGCTGAGCAAGACGAGGTTGGTACCCGCCTGGCTCGGACGCTGATCGGGAAGGATCCGCTGCATGCGACCTGTGGCCAGGTCTTCCAGCTTGGATGTTACACGCGGGTGGCGCAACAGGCTCTTCGGAGTGAGCACGATGAGCGGCTTGCGCCAGTTGCGTTTCACCTGACGGCGGAGGCAATGGAAGTACTGGGCCGGCGTGGAGGGAGCGACGACCTGCAAGTTATCCTCGGCAGCGAGAAACAAGAACCGCTCCAGACGAGCGCTGGAGTGCTCGGGCCCCTTGCCCTCGAACGCATGCGGCAAAAGCAGCACGACACCGCTCAGCCGGCGCCATTTGTCTTCAGCGCTGCTGATGAATTGATCAATGATCACCTGGGCAGCGTTGACGAAGTCGCCGTACTGGGCTTCCCAGAGGATAAGGCCCTCGGGGTAATCGAGCGAGTAGCCATACTCGAAGCCCATCGTGCCGGTTTCGCAGAGAGGGCTATTGATGATGTCGACGCGAGCCTGATTCTCAGCCAGATGGCTGAAAATGCGGTGCTTGTGATTGTCGACGATGTCGTGCAGCACGGCGTGGCGCTGGCTGAACGTGCCACGTTCGGAGTCCTGGCCAGAGAGTCGCACCGGATGACCTTCGACGGCTAGCGTGGCGAAAGCGAGCGCTTCAGCGGTGGACCAATCGAGCGGCTCTTCGCCCTTGGCCATCTTCTGACGGCGCTCGATCATCTTGTGGAGCTTCTTGTGAAGCTGAAAACCTTCGGGAATGTATGCGAGTCGCTCGAGCAGCAACTGCAATTGCTCGATGGGGACGCCGGTCTCCGGGCCATCATCGGGCTCGCTGCCGCCGAAGAAGGGCTGCCAGAAACCAGCCAACGCTGGCGCGGCGGGCGGAGGCGAAGTTTTCGCTTCCGCAAACTGCTGCTCGAGATCGGTCCGCTCGGTATCGGCAATTTGAGTCGCTTCTTCCTCGGTTACTTTGCCGAGCGCAAGTAGATGCTTGAGGTAACTATCGCGAACGGTGGGGCGATTCTCGATTGCCTTGTAAACAAGCGGCTGGGTAAAGCTGGGCTCGTCGGCTTCATTGTGGCCCCAACGGCGGAAGCTGTACAAGTCGATGAAGACATCGCGCTGGAAGGCCGTGCGGAAATCCATCGCCAGTTCGATCACGCGGGCGACTGCCTGCGGATACTCACCATTCACATGGAAAATCGGTGAGGGAAGCATGCGAGCCACGCTGCTGGCGTAGATGCTCGAACGCCCTTCTTCCGGTCCGGTGGTGAAACCAACCTGGTTGTTGAGGATGACATGGAGCGTGCCGCCCGTTTTGTAAGCGGGGAGATCGCTCAGGTTGAGCGATTCCTGGACGATGCCTTCACCAGCAAAAGCGGCATCACCGTGAATGAGAATGCACATGCCTTGTCGGCGCTCGAAATCGCCGATGCGATCCTGCTTGGCCCGGATGCGGCCCATGGCAATCGGGTTCACGTATTCCAGGTGACTGGGATTGAAGCAGAGCGAAACGTGTAGTTTCGAACCGTTGGCCGCAAGCCAATCGCCGCTGGTACCAAGGTGGTATTTCACATCGCCGGCGCCGCGGTTCCAATCGGAGTACGGGTCGTCAAATTCACGGAAGATATCGGCTTGCCGCTTGCCGCAGATGTTGGCGAGCACGTTCAGCCGGCCGCGGTGGGCCATGGCCATAACTACTTCTTTCACACCATCTTCGGCGGCAGCTTCGAGCGCGAGGTCGAGCAGCGGCACCAGAGTTTCGGAGCCTTCCAGCGAGAACGTGGTTGCACCCAGCCACTTTTTACGAACAAACTCTTCGAAAATCACGGCGTCGGTCAGGCGCGTGAGTATCCGTAATTGAATATCGCGCGACGGCGAGCGATCGATATCGTCGGACTCGATCCGCTGCTGAATCCACTCACGCACATTGCGATCACCAATGTGCATGTACTCGAAGCCGATATGGCCAGAGTAGGTGCGAGTCAAGCGATCGATCAACTCGCGCAGCAGCATCGGTCGCGAATCGCGACCGCCGAAGGTGGTCATCACTTCACGATCGAAGTCATCGACCGTGAGACCATAGTGGCCCGGATTGAGCGGCAGCGGATTGCGCGGCGCGAGGCCGAGCGGATCGAGCTTCGCGGCTAGATGGCCATGCACGCGGTAACCAACGACGAGTTGATCGACGCGATGCTGAAAAAGCTGCGCCGACTGCAACGACTCGCGCGACGGCGCGGCGTGCCCATTGGGATTGAAAACACTGCTCGGTTTGACTTTGGGCCGGCTGGGAGCGGTGAGCAAGCCGCCATTGCCGTCGGTAAGCCCACGGAAGTATTGCTGCCAGATAGGCGGAACACTGGCGGGGTCTTGCAAGTAATCTTCGAGCAATCCCTCGACGTAGGCTGCGTTGCGGGAATCCAGTTCGATACTGTTATCCCCGTTTGACTCGGACATCGATGCCAATCCTAAATGCAAAAAATGCTGATGTAGTGCGAGCGGTCAAATTGAAATCGTTGGAACGGCTGGCAGACGAGAGCGCCTGCCCCACGAGAGATCGCGATCTATCTGTTCATTGTAGTCGTAAGTGGTCCGACGAAAACGTCGTAAATGTCGCTAAAATCTAAGGATATAGCTGAAGTCATGGGAAGTGGAAGATGGATCGTCGAATTCTGTCAAAATCGATGACTTAGGGCTGAAAAGGAAACGTGTCGTCCAGCGGAGCGTTGGACAGTTCGACCAGGAAAGTGGCAAGCTCCTGGGTAACCGCCTCGAAGAAGCGAGCCCCCTTCTCTGCCGTGGCGGCTCGGGGGTCGCCGGCCCCGGAATCTTCGGTGAATTTGTCCCAGCGGCGGGGAGCCCGAGCCCAGCCGGCCTGCATTCCCGCCAGGCGAAATTTGGCTGTTGCTTGGGGGCCGGCAGCGTCCATATCGACCAGCTCGGGCCGAAGGTGGAGAACCATGCTCGTCTCCATATCATTCGCGTGGTCACCCCCAGCGGCAAACAGCTCGTCGGCCAACTGGCGACACATGGCAAACCAATTGACCTGCACGAGAAAAACGCGCCGCTTGTCGAACAGCTCTTTCAGGTGGGTGTAAAAGTCGTTGCCGCCGTGGCCGTTAAGAATCA
>CAZGMU010000245.1:0-7521 GCA_964526975.1 uncultured Planctomycetaceae bacterium | reverse complement strand
GGTGGATTTGCTGATGAACTTCGACGAGTACACGCGTCGGCAGACATCAGTGAAAGGACTCGTGAAGGAGCCGGCGACTGGCGGTCAGCCTCCGGCGCAGCAGCCGCCCGCGGCTCCGCCGACGAATAGCTCGGCGAGTAACTAGCGGTTGGCGGAAATGCTGCAACGTTTGACCACAACTTTCAACTTGATGAGGCGAACCATGAAAAAATTGATTTGCGCTTTTGCCCTGGGGATGATCACACTGTTGTCGGCCGATGCGATGGCCGCTGATTGGGGTTCGCTCAAGGGCCGGTTTATGGTCGACGGCACGGTGCCAGATCCCACGCCGATTTCGATTACCAAGGATCCCGAGTTCTGCGGTCAGCATAAATTGGTTAGCGACTCGGTGGTCGTGGGTAAGGGGGGCGAGTTGGCCAACGCGGTCGTGTTTCTGCGTGCTCCGCTCGGCAAGAAGGTAGAAGTTCATCCAGATTATGAGGCCAAGCTCAAAGAGGCCGCGGTTCTGGACAATCATTTTTGTACGTTCAAGCCGCACATTGTTTTGCTGCGTGTCGGTCAGAAGCTAACGATCAAGAATTCCGATCCGGTAGGGCATAACACCAAGATCGACTTGTTCAGCTTCAACCAATCGGTAGGAGCCAACGGCCAGACCGAGGTGGTCAACAGCAAGGATTTCGCTTTACCATCGCCCGTCGAGTGCAACATTCATCCGTGGATGAAGGCGCATCTGGTGTCGCTGAAGCACCCGTACATGGCGGCATCGGCGGAAGACGGCACGTTTGAGATCAAGAACCTACCGGCTGGTCCGAATGAGTTCCAATTCTGGCACGAAGCGCCGGGCTACTTGAAGAGCCTGAAGCTGAAGCCAGGCAGCACCGACACGCGGGGTCGCGTCAAGCTGACGATTCCCGCCGGTCAGACGCTGGATTTGGGCGACATCAAGGTGCCGGCCGCGGTCCTGAAGCCCAAGAATTAGTTTCAAGAGCATCTAACAAAATGAACGAAACCGCCAAGGACGCCAAGCGATTCACTACTGATTTCTGTCTTTCTTGGCGACTTGGCGGTTCAATTGGTTAGAAGCATTGAGTTGGGGGGAATGTGGATTGTTCGTGGTTGGTAAATACGTGATGAAAAATCAAGCATCCTTAATTTGCGTTCTCCCATTTGGAATGGTTGTGGTTCTGACGGCGACGTTGGCGGGCTGCAATAGCCGTGCTGATCTTGGCCCCGTGGCAGACTCCGCGAATGCCCAGGCGATTCGCAAGGCGTTTGCCTCGGGGGCAGAGGCAACAGGCGGCGAGACGACCGAGGCGAAGCCGACTGGTACGGGCTGGGCGACTCTCAAAGGCCAATTCGTTTTTGACGGCACGCCTGCCGAGGCAAAACCGTACAACGTGACCAAGGAGTTGGAAGTCTGCACGATCGGCGGCAAAGCGCCGCTGCAAGAGACGCTGGTTGTTGATCCAGCGTCGAAGGGGATCAAGAACGTCGTGGTTTTTTTGCGCGACGCCTCGCGCGTGCATGAGTCGGCCGGACCGAAAAAGGAGCCGGTTGTCTTTGATCAGAAGCATTGTGTATTCCTGACGCATGTGATTGGCGTTACGGTCGGCGAGACGGTGAACATCAAGAACAGTGACCCGGTCGGCCACAACACCAACATCGTGGGTACGGGCTTCAACCCGACGGTGCCGGGCGACGGCTCGACGCCGTATCCGGTGCAGAAGGAAGTCAGCGTTCCGAACGAGGTAAAGTGTGGCATTCATCCGTGGATGACTGCTTACATGCTCCAGCGGAAGAACGGCTACTACGCCGTGACCGATGCGCAAGGCAACTTCGAGATTCCGAACGTGCCGGCGGGCGAACCGCTGGAGTTTCAGGTGTGGCACGAAAGCGGCACAGCGGCCGGTAGTGGCCTCGTGGGCACGACGCCCGATGCACAGGATGTGAAATGGTCCAACCGCGGCCGAATCTCGTTGACGCTTCAGCCGGATGAGACAAAGGAAATCAAAGTGGTGGTTCCGCAGAAAGCGTTCCGCGGATAGGTCAGGAAAAAAGATTTACCACGGAGACACAAAGATCACTGGGAATTGGTTTATCTGCGGATTCTTAAAAAGTCTTCTCTGTGCTCTTCGTGTCTCTGTGGTTCGATATTAAAAATGCTGATTCGAATGTCATCTAAGTGGAATAAAGCGTTCGCTGTGTTTGCAGTTGTTGCGGCGGTCGGTTGTGGAAAAGTTGATCCGCCGGCATTCCGCTTGAACATGGTGAACGTGATCTCGAAGCAGGTTTCGCCCGAGAACCAGCAGGTCGTGGCGAACATTCTGGATGCGATGTTCGGCACGGGGCTTGATGAGCGTCTGCTCAAGATGGCGGCGGGGCCTGTGTGGAGCGAAGAAGCCGGAAGCAAGCATGGCCTGTATCGTCGGCACTGTGCGCACTGCCACGGCATTTCGGGCGACGGCCATGGGCCGACGGCGGCGATTTTGAACCCTTATCCGCGCGATTATCGGCCGGGTATCTTTAAGTTCAAGGGCACCTATCCGGCCGCCGAGCCGACAACCGAGGACCTGAAGCGAGTCGTACACGACGGTGTGCCGGGAACGGCGATGCCGTCGTTCGCGATCTTGCCGCCTGACGAGCAAGACGCGCTGGTCGAGTACGTGAAGTACCTTTCAATCCGCGGCCAGACGGAAAAGGCCTTGGAAGATTACATTGGCGAGAACTTGAATCCTGGAGATCAGTTCGATCCGACCACGAACGCGGACGTTCGCAATCTGATCGTAGAAGAGATCCTGAAGCCGGTCGTGGAAGCCTGGCAGGGCGCGAAGGAGCAAGTGATCGTACCAGAAGACGCCGCGATTCCGAGCGATCGCACACCGGCACAAGTCGCCGAGTCGGCGGCCAAGGGGCGCGACTTGTTCTACGGATCGAAGGCCAACTGCGTGAAGTGCCATGGTCCGACCGCACTCGGCGACGGTCAGCAGGACGACTACGACGACTGGAGCAAGATGACACGGGATTTCATCAAGGCGACGGACGATAAGGTGAACGAGATCGGCGTATTGCAGAAAGACTTGTCCGAGGCCAAGGGTGACGATGCCGAGCGCGTGAAGGAGCAGTTGGCTGCGGCGAAGAAAGAGCTGACGCAACGGCAAGAGCTGATCCCGACGCTATTGCCGCCACGGAACGCCATCCCGCGTAATTTGCGAGAGGGTGTTTACCGGGGTGGCCGCCGGCCGCTCGACTTGTATTGGCGAATCGCGGCGGGAATTCGCGGCATGCCGATGCCTGGCATCGGTCCGGCCGCGCCGGGCGCGCCGCCCACGCTCAGCCAGGAAGAAATTTGGCAGATCGTCGATTATGTCCAGTCACTTCCGTTCGAGCCGGCTAGCCAGCCGCAAAGAGCGCCGACCAATGCCTCGGCGATCAGTACGGGGGGATAAACGAATTGTAGCAGATCGGCCGCAAGGCCCAGGGCGAACCCCGCAGCTACAGTGAATTGGAGATCGTTGTGAAGCGTTTTTGGCCAATTGTGTTTTTGCTTGTGCCAGTGTTCGGCGTGGCGACGTTTATTGTTGCGCCGTTCTATAACCATTGGTTTCCAAAGGATATTTCCGAACATGGCCGCGTGATCGACCAGCTGTTCATGTTCATCCTGTGGCTCACGGGCATTCTTTTCGTAGCGACCGAAGGGGCACTGTTCTATTTCATGTGGAAGTACGATGCCCAGACGAATCCACAGCCGGTAAAGTTTTCGCACGGCAGCCACACGCTGGAAGTCGTGTGGACGATTCTGCCGGCGGTGACGTTGCTGTTCATTGCGATCTACCAGATGAACGCCTGGGCTGATATCAAGATGCGGCGGCCAGATGTGCCGGTGACGGCCGAGATTACGGGGCGGCAGTTCAACTGGGATGTGCGCTACCCGGGCAAAGACGGCGTGCTCCACACGCCGGACGATATCATCCGCGTTGACGGCGAGATTCACTTCCCTACGAATGAAGAAATCCTGCTGATCATCAAGAGCAAAGATGTGCTGCATAGCTTCTTCCTGCCGAACCTGCGGATGAAGCAGGACGTCGTTCCGGGCATGGATCAATACATGTGGTTCAAGGCGCTGGAGCCAGCCCGGGTCGACATCGTATGCGCCGAGCTATGTGGCTGGGGGCACTACAAGATGAGCGGCATTGCCACGTTCGAGTCGCGCGAAGAATTCAATAAGTGGTTGGATGAAAAATACACCGAACAGGAGACACGGCGAGTAGTTCAAGCGCCAAGTAATTAGCGCTTTACGAGGGGATGGAAGTTATTCCAGGGTACCCTCACCCCGGCCCTCTCTCATGGGGAGAGGGGGGAATATGGCCGATGTTCGAACTTTAACCGTACACACTGCAATGAGCACGATAACCGCAGACCTTCACGCCCATTCACACGCCGAGCATGTCCGCCATGGCAGCTTCATCTCGACGTATGTGTTCTCGAAAGACCATAAGGTCATCGGGATTCAATTTTTGTTCAGCACGCTGGTTTGGTTTTTCATCGGCGGGCTCTTGGCGCTGGGTGTGCGGTGGCAATTGGCGTGGCCCTGGTCGAGCATGCCGATTCTCGGCAGGTTGCTATACACGGCCGAGGGAGGCCAGATCGCTCCCGAAGCCTACACGATGCTGTTTACGATGCACGCCACGGTGATGATTTTCCTCGTGATCATTCCGCTGTTGGCGGGTGCCTTTGGCAACTTTTTGATTCCACTCATGATCGGCGCCGATGACATGGCGTTTCCGACGCTGAACATGCTGAGCTACTGGTTCATGTGGCCGGCGTTTTTCGCGTTCGGCGGAAGCTTTTTCGTCGGCACGGGCGGGCCGAGTTCGGGATGGACTTCGTATCCGCCGCTCGCGCTCACGAGCGATGCCCAGGCGCTCTGGCTCATCGGTCTCACGTGCGTTGGCATTTCGTCGATGATGGGTTCGGTCAACTACATGACCACGATCATCCAAATGCGGGCTCCTGGCATGACGATGTTCCGCCTGCCGATGACGATCTGGGGGATGTTCATCACGGCCGTTTTGCAGGCCTTCGCTTTGCCGGTGCTTACGGCCGCGGGCTTCATGCAACTGCTCGACCTGAAGTTCGGTACCGGCTTTTTCATTCCCGAAGGTTGGACAGCGAACAATTCGGTCCGGGCCGCGGGTGGTGGTCAGCCGCTGCTGTGGCAACACTTGTTTTGGTTTTATAGTCACCCGGCCGTTTACATTATGATTCTGCCGGCGATGGGCATGGTGTCGGACATGATTTCGTGCTTTGCGCGGAAGCCGCTGTTCGGTTACAAGCCGATGGTTTATTCGATCTCTGGCATTGCCGGGCTCGGCTTCATCGTGTGGGGGCACCACATGTTCGTCTCGGGGATGAACCCGGTGCTAGGCATGACGTTCATGGTCGCAACGATGTTCATTGCCTTGCCCAGCGCGATCAAGGTGTTCAACTGGCTCGGCACGATCTGGAGCTCGAAGATCGAGTTCACCACGCCGATGCTGTTCTCGCTCTCATTCGTGGCCATGTTCATCATCGGCGGCCTGTCTGGCATTTTCATGGCCTGCACGCCAATTGATATCTTCATTCACGACACGTACTTCATCGTGGCCCATTTTCACTATGTGTTGTTTGCCGGCACGGCCATGGCGGTGTTTGGAGCCATTTACTTTTGGTTCCCAAAGATGTTTGGCCGGATGATGAACGAGCGATGGGGCAAGGTCCACTTCGTGCTAACGTTCATTCTGCTGAACTGTGTATTTTACCCGATGCACATTCTGGGCATGGTCGGCTTCCCCCGGCGACTGGCCGATCCGTATCACTATCAGACGTTCGCCCATTTATTGAAGTTGAATCAGTTCATGTCGATCTGCGCGATCCTGATGGTCGCCGTGCAGGTTATTTTCGCCGGGAACTTTTTCTACAGCATTTTCTTTGGGCCGCCCGCCGGGCGCAATCCGTGGCACTGCAACACATTGGAATGGCAGGCGCCAAGCCCGCCAGGGCACGGCAACTTCGATTTCCAACCGGTCATTTACCGAGGACCGTACGAGTACAACTCACCGGAAGTTAGCACTAACTACTACCCGCAAACGCAACCACCGCCGCAGAACCAGACTACACCGCCGCCTGCTGGGCATCATTAGTTACCACGACGAGCACGGCGGACCGGGCAAAGAAGCTTGGCTTTAGCAAGATCGAGTTTCTTTGCAGTGTCCGTTGTGTTGCTGCGCAAGAATTTCGACCGTGCTGTTTATGGCGCCTACCGATCAATCCGTTCGCTCGCCCTGGCCGCATCGTTGGGCCATCGTGTTGGCGTGCGCGACGTTTCCGCTGGTCTGGGTCGGTGGGCTCGTGACGACGACCGACGCGGGAATGGCCGTGCCGGATTGGCCGAACACTTATGGCTACAACTTGTTTTTGTACCCGTGGCAGTCGTGGCTGGCTGGACCGTGGGACTTGTTCGTGGAGCATGGCCATCGCTTGTTGGCGGCCTCGGTCGGCCTGCTGACGATTGGCCTCGTCGTGGTGCTCAGGCAAGGGGAACGCCGCAAATGGGTGCGCGTGTTAGGGCTTTTGGCTTTGGTACTAGTAATTTTTCAAGGCGCGCTTGGCGGTATGCGAGTGCTGTTCGATGAGCGAACGTTGGCAATGCTGCATGGCGTGACTGGCCCGCTTTTTTTCGGTCTGACGGTCGCGCTAGCGGTGATTACGTCGCAAACTTGGAGTCAGGCCGATGCGGTGGTGGTCGAACCCGCGCCGACGCTTAGCGCCACGCAGGTTCAAGCTCTTGCGGCCGTGACGGCAGTTCTGGCCTACTTGCAGATCGTGCTCGGCGCCGTGTTGCGGCATGTGCCGGTCGACTCGCAGCCAGGAGCGTTTTTGCTGGCTACCAAGTTTCATCTGTTCATGGCCGCGGTGCTGACGCTGCACATTGTCATGCTGGCTGGCTTGGTGTTTGCTCGCCGACGGCAAAAACCGCTCGGGCGATTTGCCGGCATGCTGCTCGCGCTCATTGTCGTGCAAGTGTTGCTGGGCATCGCGACGTGGATGGAAAAATATTCGGTGCCGGAATGGGCCAGCGGCTGGTTTTCACACTCCGCGATGGTGATTCGCGAAGGAAGCTGGCTGCAAACGCATATCATCACGGCCCATGTCGCGACCGGCTCGGCAATCTTCGGAACGGCGATCGCATTGGCGCTATACGCGTTTCACCTGCCTGCCGGCTCGGCGACTGTTCGACGCGTGAAAAGCACGCGGTTGGGGGTGGCGCTATGAGTCGATTAACGGCAACTTCAGGAGTGTCGCTCGGAGTCGCGCGCGAACGCGCCGGCTGGTCTGCCCGCGTGGCCGACTATATCGAGCTGACCAAGCCGCGGATCGTCATTCTCGAGTTGATCACGGTTGTTGTCGCGGCTCATCTGGCTTCGCCTTGGGGGATAGAAGCGTTTGTATTGCTCAACACGGTGATCGGCGCGGCGCTCGTTG
>CAZGMU010000244.1:0-7528 GCA_964526975.1 uncultured Planctomycetaceae bacterium | reverse complement strand
ACGTATTGTGATGTTGCTCGCACCGAGTCCGTTGTGGAGGAGCGGGAGAGAAGTGAGCGAATCGCTGCGGCGCTCGATGGACTGTTAGAGCGGCAGGAAAATGTGCTGCGAGCGAAGTATTTCGACGGGCTCTCGGTGGCCGAGATTGCTGCCGCCTGGAATGAAACACCGAAGGCGATCGAGTCGCTACTCGGCCGGGCTCGCGAGGCATTTCGGGAACGATTCGAAAAGTTGACCAGCACCGTGGAGTAGAAGCTCTCGCGGAGAACAAATTTATGACCTCCAATGATTTCTCGGATGAACTGTTTGAATCGATGATGCCGGCTGGCGCACCAACGCCAGCGAGCACCCAGTTGCGCGAGGCCGTACTTGCACAAACGACCCGCACGATTCGCGGCCGTCGACGAATGCGGCATGCGCGGTTGGGGGCGATGCTGGTGGCGTGCTATCTGGGCGGGATCGCGACGATGTCGCTGTGGTCGGGTCGTTCGGCTGAATGGGTCGCGAGCGGTTCGGATCACAGCAGTGAATCCGATGCTCAGCGACTCGTGCGGCCGGAAGATGATCAAGTTGTGAATGTGAATCCGCGACCGGCGGCTCGGCTAACGCCTTATGAACGCTTTTGTCGCGATGGTGATCAGCAGTTGGCGAAAAACGACGACATTCGGGCGGCCGCGCGCAGCTACAAGAAAGCGCTGCAACTGGCATCGGCAGAGCAACGGAGTATTGCGCCGGATCGCGATACGTGGTTATTGATGGCCATGAAGCAATCGAACAATTAGTGATGCGTACACAGCGAATGAGACTGTGAAATCAGGGTGCCATGCCCACGGCTTTGCATGGGCATGAAGAAAGTGTTGCCGAAGCATGGCCACTCCGAGCAGTGGCCATGGCACCCGAAAGTTCGTGGGTTGCCCAGTTGCCAATAAATTCCTGTGGAGAGAATACGATGAATCGTTTCCTTTTCAATCATGCAATCAAGCTTGGTCTCGTTTTGGTGCTTGCGGCGACGTGTTCGGTGCGTGCCGATAATCCGCTGGAGACACAAGACCGGGCATTGGCTGGGGCACTCGAAAATCATCCTGATATTGTTGCCGCTAAAGCGAAAGTGGCGCTGGCCAATGCAGAGCTTTATGGGAAGCGGATCGAAGTGTCACGACTAGTGTTGATGCACTATGGCAACTTGAAAAATCTGGATGCACAGATCGTCGCGTCCAGGGACGCACTGAGCCGACTGAAGAAAACCACAGAAAGCGGGGGCGCGACCGAGGCCGACGTTCGAGCGGCTGAAATGCAGCTAGTAAAAATCACTGGCGAGCGAGAGGGGTTGGAAAAAGAGTTGCGACTGCTGGTCGGCAAAGTCCCACCGTCGGCCAAGGTAGATTCTGCTGCGACGGCAGGTCCTACTGCGAAGGCAGGGGTCGTGCCTTGGCAGGCGCCGAAAGGGCCGATCGTTGAGAAAATGAAGGTCGCCTTACAGAAGTCGCTGGGCCTGGATTTTGCGGATGTGCCACTTCAGGATGTTATGAGTAATCTCAGCGAAAGAGTCGGCGTTACATTTTCTTTGCAGAAAATTGCCCTTGAAGACGCCGGCATTGCCAGTGACATGCCAATAGCACTTCGTACAAACGAAGTCCCGCTACACGCTGCGATCGAGGCATTTCAGGACGGTTATCCTGAGCTGCATTTCGTTTTACGGGACTATGGAGTCTTGGTGACGACGGGGGAATTCGCCGATAAGTGTGGATATATGCCGGTCTTGGAACTGGAGAAGCAGTCGGCGGCGGGCGTTAAGGCGCGGTAAGGGATGCTGGGTAGCCGGCGAGCGTGGCTCGCCGGCTATTGAGTAATTCTCTCAGCTTGATTTTGTAGGCTTTCAGGCACTAGCTCAATCAGGACACGCATTTTTAGCGCCTCCGCAATCCGGCGGAGCATCGAGAGCGAGTGCCCTTCGTATTCAGCGTCTTCCAGTTGAGAGATAACACTTTGTGTGGTGCCAACTGCGTCGGCAAGCTGCGTTTGCGTCAGCTTGGCGGCGATTCGCGCGTCGTGAATGATTTGCCCAACGCGATACTCCTCCGCAATACGTAGCATCTCGGGATCGGTTTCTGGATCGATTCTCGTTCGCTGTTTAAGAATTTTGATCGCGTCGCTTGCTTTAGCCATTGCTTCGTTCCTCCTCGGTGTATCGGTGCTTATCTGGGGCTTTTTTGAATTGCTTGATACGTTCCACGGCGAGATTGATTTCGTTGTCCGGTACAGCTTTTTCTTTTGTTAATCCACAGGCCAACAGAGCCGCGTTCTTACCAACAAACCCATAAAGAATGCGATAGTTCACGTTGCCGACTCGCGTGCGAAGCTCGTACACGCCATCGCGAAGATAGTCGCCCCGTGGCCGTCTCAGTTCGCTGCCGAATTGGCGCAATAGCACGATTAATGCGTAACATTTCTGAAACGCACGGACGTTCTGGACACGAAGCTCGTCGAGCCACTCAAGTACCGGTACGCTGCCGTCGTTGTCTTTAAAGAATGAGACGTCGGTCTGCGGCATTCGAACACCTGCATCGTAATATTACGATGTCCATGCATTCCGGTCAAATTCGACTTTTGAGGTGCGATATCATCGTTCTGCCGCGTCGAAGAGTTGATTGAACCGCACCCGATTTTCGGCGAATGTGTTCTTTGCTTCGTCGACCAGCTCTTGCGGGCGCGAGTAGCCGAGTAGGTAGGCGAGCTTGGCGAGGTCGCGTTCGTTGTCGGGTAGTTCGTGGCGGCCGGCGGCGTCCATGAGGCGGATGCGGGCTTCGACACTGCGTTGGAAGCGGTAGCTGCGGCGGAAGTATTCGGCATCGTTCTTTGCCAGATAGCCGCCCTGTTCCAGGGCGGTTAGTGCGTCGAGTGTGCCGGGTACGCGGACCGAGGGGTCGTTGCCGCCATGCTTGAGCTGCAACATTTGGACGAGGAACTCGGTGTCGACCGTGCCGCCTGGGCCGCGTTTGAGATTGCGCTTCGAGGCACCTTCTTCCATTCGCATCCGCATCTGGCGAATCTCCTTGGCGAACTCGGGCCGCCACGGGGTGCTGAACGCGGCCCGCGCGACGATTGCCATCGCGTGCCGCTGGGCCTCCTCGCTGCCGTAGACCGGACGGGCCTTGCACAGCGCTTGGCGTTCCCAGAGCTGAGCCGGGCCCTCGGTGAAGTAGCGGTCGAAGGCGTCGAACGAAACGGCGAGTGCGCCGCTTTTGCCGGTAGGACGGAGCCGTGCGTCGACTTCGTACAGCCGACCGTACGGGCCGAGTTGGTTGCAGACACGGATCAGGCGCTGGCCGAACTCGCTGAAGAAATGGCTGTTGATCGTGCGATCTTCGCCGCTGAGAAAGGGTGAGTTCGACGACATGCTGCGGCTGCGCCCCTTGGTGTAGCCGCCCGACTCGAACAGGAAGATGAGGTCGAGATCGCTATGATAGTTCGGCTCGCGACCGCCGAGCTTGCCGAGGGCCAGGACGACTGGCTGGCAGACGTCGCCCTCGCGCGGAGCGAAGTGTTCCCAGTAGCCATGGACGATCTTGTTGGCCAATTCCTCGTCGGTTGGGCGGCCGATCAGCGGAACACCGAATTTATCGACGAGCTTTTGGTATTCGCGTTGGGCGATTTGCTTGAGGCAAGCTTCGGCGATGTCGGCCAAGGCCGCGTGCGTGAAGCGGATGTCGTCTTTTCCGACCACATCGCGAACACCGACGCGCACATGTTCGGCGTTTTTGAAGCTGTGCAGAATCGGATCGACATTCTCGGCGCCTTTGCACAAGTCGGCCAGTGACTCTTCGAGAATCGTGAGCGTCGGCAGCCGCTCGACGAGCAGGCTGTCCATCAACTCGTCGATCATGCCTGGGTTACTGGTCAGAATATCGGCCAGGTAGGGGCAGGCCGCGCAGAGACGTACGTAGAGCTCGAGCGACGGCGGATTGAAGCTGAACAGTTCCCAGAGTGCCGCTTTGCCGCCGAGCGAATCGCTGACGCGGCTCAGGTTGACGAGCGTGGTATCGGGCTCGGGCGTCTTGGCGATGGCGGCGAGCAGGCGCGGCGCGATGGCGGCCAGGAAGTGGCGGCAGCGGCGAGTGGACAGGAAGCGGATCTTCTCGGTCGCGAGCGCCATCAGGTTTTGATAGGCGGCCGGGATGTCTGCAAACGGGTAACGGCCGAGCACTTCTTGAATGCGTTCGGGCGTGGGATCGGGATCGTTAACGAGGTCGACTTCCGGCTCCGATACTCCATCGCCGGGGAAGGCGTTGTGGAGCAGGTGATCGAGCATCTCGCGGTTTTGCCGCGTGCGGCGCGTGAAGTCGTCTTGAAACGCGTCGAGCGCGGTTTTGTGGCGTGTCGGTGCGTAGCCCATCCGCATGGCGATGCGGGCCAACTCGTCGCGATTGTTGGGGAGCGCGTGGGTCTTCAGATCGAACATGATCTGCAAGCGATGTTCGAGCTTACGGAGCATGTTGTAGTTGTCTTCGAGCTTGGTCCGTTCGTCGGGAGTAAGGGAGCCGGCTTTCTCGAGGCGAGCGATCGCGTCGAGCGTGTTGCCGGAGCGAACCTCGGGCAGCGAGCCGCCGTTGAGGAGCTGCAAAAACTGGATGACGAACTCGATGTCGCGAATGCCGCCGTGGCCGGTTTTTACGTTGCGGATCTCGCCGTCTGCGGGAGTCGAATGCTCTTCGATGCGGCGCTTGAGCGATTTGATGCCGGTGATGTCGGCGAGGCTGAGGTATTTGCGGAAAATCCAGGGTTCGAGGCGGGCGAGCAATTCGTTGCCGAGTTCGCGGTCGCCAGCAATGGCTCGGGCTTTGACGAATGCCTGGCGCTCCCAGGTGCGGCCTTTCACGTCGTAGTACGAGAGGGTGCTGTCGAAGCCCGTGCAGATCGGCGCTCGCGAGCCCTCGGGACGCAATCGCAGATCGACGCGGTAGGCTACGCCGAGATCGGTTTGCTCGGTGAGCAGACGCATGATCTCTTTCGAGAGCCGCTCGAAATATTCCTGGTTGCTGACGATGCGGCGAGCATCGGTCTGGCCGTCTTGCTCGTAAACGAAGATGAGGTCGATGTCGCTCGAGTAGTTCAACTCGACGCCGCCGAGCTTGCCGAGGGCAAGGACCACGAAGCGGCTGCGTTCGCCGTCGGAACGGAGAGGGACGCCGTATTGTGGCTCGAGGTGACGGCGAGCGTACTCGACTGCCGCCTCGACGATCGCGTCGGCCAGGTAAGAGATTTGGCGGACGACGGTTTCGACTGGCTGGTTGCGAACGATGTCGCCATAGGCGATGCGGAGCGTCTCGCGGCGCTTGAAGCGGCGGAGCGAGGCGAGCACTTCGGCGTAGTTGCCCATCGCATGGACTTCGTTGACGATCTCTTCGACCAGAGCGGCTGCGGAGACCGGCTCGCCTTCGGTCATGCGCAAGAGGTCGTACGCTTCCTTGTCGGCCACGAGCAAGTCGCTCAGATACTGGCTGGTGGTGAAGATCTGGAGCAGGTTGGGCAGGGCATCTGGATCGCGCTCGAAGAGGGCGGCGGTGGCCATGGGGTTGCGCGAGGCCGCGATGAACCGCTCGAGGTTGTTGATCGCCATATCGGGATCGGCGAGCGTCGGCGCGACGGCGGCGAATTGCTCGGTGATCTGAGTCAAGAGATCGAGCGTGACGCCGTAATTGGCGATCCGCTGAAAATTGGCGCGGGCGGCGGGCAGGTCGGCCACGCGAAGAGACCGTAGCCAGGGCTCGGCCGATTCCGGATCATCCAGACAAGTACGTAGGCGGTCGATGTCGATCATGACAGCGCGTAGATGGGTCGTGGGACCGCCTGGAGGAGCTTTTATTGTAACTGGTTGCTACGATTGATTGCAAACGATTATAGACTCGGTTTTCTCCCGTCGAAACGCCGATTCGGCGGTACGTTGTGAAATGGAAGTTCGGGGTTTAGCCGCCGGCCGGAATATATTCCACGCGGTTTCGCATCTCTTCAGCAGACATAGCGTGAGCGATTAGTTCGAGATATTCGATGGTTCTGCCGATGTTTAGTTTTTCTTGGATGCCAAAGGCGACACCGGTAAAATCCTGTCCTGCGCGCCGCCATGCGCTTGTAATTTGCAACAGGTCTTGATCCTGTGAAACGAAAATGCGTTCCAGGAAAGTGGCGCGTTCCAAGAGTTCTTCGTCGTCTGCATCCGCGCGATCATCCTCGAAGGCTGTTAATACGTCGATGCCGCGTTGACGTAAGCCTTTCGTGATTGCCAAGTGGATGTGTTGATCCATTAGAAATGCCAACATTATGGCAGTTCCTTGCCCATCCCGCGGAGCTTTTTCGCCAGCAGAGATTCTCCCTCGGCGCCCCGCATTTTCTCAGCAATTGCACGCAGTCTTTCGATCTCTCGATCGAATTCTTCCTTGTGGTCGTAATAGTACGCCAGGGCACCATAGACTTGGCCAAGCGTTAAATGAGGGTGGCCGTGCTGGAGTTCCATGGCATCGGCGCCTGTTATCAAGTGTTCTTCAGCGAGCATGCGCACCTTGAAACCAGTGCCGCGGATTCGCGCGTGGCCATCGGCGGTGATCTCGATGTGTGGATGGGCGACGGTGCTCATACGGCAATTATACCTTGCCGGAAAGGGAGAGCGTGAATAACTCCGGACCGGTGTGCCGAGTGGCGACATCGCCGAATAGTGTGTGAGCGTTGGCGTCGTAGATGATGATCGGCAAGGTTTGGCCGATTTGCCGCGGGTTGCCGTCGAAGACGACGATGCGGTCGCAGTGGGTGCGGCCTGTCAGCTGAAGAGAGTGGCTGTCGGCTGTCAGCTGTCGGCTGTCGGCCGGCGGATGGCTGTCGGCGGCTTCCATGGCGGCGTGTTGGGCGTGGCGTTCAGCGGCTTTGCTGGGGCCTTCTACTAGGATATCGACGGTGCGGCCGATGAAGGCGTGGTTGTCTTCTTCGCTGATTTGGTTTTGCAGCGCGAGCAGGTCGTTGTTGCGGCGGCGTTTGACTTCGTCGGGGACATCGTCTGGGTACAGCTCGGCGCCTTTCGTGCCGGGGCGCTCGCTGTATTTGAAGATGAAGCTGTTCTTGAAGCGTGACTCGCGGACGAGGTCCATGGTCATTTGGAATTCTTCGTCGGTTTCGCCGCAGAAGCCGACGATGAAGTCGCTCGTCACGGCGACGCCCGGAATCCACTCGCGCATGCGGGCGAGGACTTCGCGGTAATCTTCGACGGTGTAGCCGCGCTTCATGCGGCGGAGGACTTCGTTCGAGCCGCTTTGCACGGGAACATGCAGGTACTTGGTGACCTTGGGCAGGTCGCGCACGGCGGCCAGGAGGTCGTTCGTCATGTCCTTGGGGTAGTTTGTGACGAACTTGATACGGTCGATGCCGTCGATTTCGTGGAGGGCGGCGAGGAGGTCGCTAAGCCGCCAGCGGCGGCCGGCTTCGTCATATTTGTAGCTGTTGACGGTTTGGCCGAGGAGCGTGATCTCGCGGCAGCCTTCGCTGG
>CAZGMU010000243.1:0-7535 GCA_964526975.1 uncultured Planctomycetaceae bacterium | reverse complement strand
CCGCCGAAGCTCCCCAAACAGCTCCGCCAGCGCCGCCGGCTGATAATGAGCATTCAGCCCGCTCGGATTCGGCAGCACCCAAGCATGACTACCGCCGAATAAGTCCTTCTGCAGGCCGACCCCGGCGTCTTTGATCCCCGAAATGATGCGGTAAGGCCCAATTCCCACGAACGCAACCACCGTCGGCCCCCAGCGTTTCACTTTAGCCGCCAGACGCCGGCCGCCCGCGCGAAGCTCGTCGTTCGTAAGTTCATCCGCACGAGCCGTGGGGCGCTCAACGACGTTGGTGATCCCGTATTTGTGGTCGAGAAGCAACGCGCTTTCAAAAGGCGAGAAGAGCCGCGGAGTGAAGCCGCCATCGTACAGAGCAGGCCAGAAGCGGTTCCCAGGCCGCCCAAAGTGGCGACCAATCGCGGCCGTATATAGGCCAGGATTAATACCCGCAAACAGAACAATCAGGTCTTTCGCCACCAGATCCGGCACGCGCTTCGTATGCGCGGCCAGCAGTTGAGCTTTCGTCGGTTTCCACGCAGCAGACAATTCCCGATTCATAGCGCGACCTCAAACCACATTTTCCAGCAGCCAGCACCCCGCGCCTAGGAGCGCCGCCTTCAACGTCATCGCCCTCCGCAGCAAATTGCCAAATTGCATGCCATGGAAAAACATTCACAACACCAGAGATTTAGCGTCGGCCCCCAGGCCGACCTCCCCGCCAAAAGTGCTCAAGAACCACTCCCCAAGAATCATTCCCCAGTATCTCCCTCAAGTCCATCGGATAAAATATCCGAATGAAAGCCCCTCGCACACCAAAACATCTCTACGACCCTCGTCGCGATGGCGAAGCAATCAGCCTTTCCGCTTGCCGGTTGGAACCCAGTCCAACAGAGCCACCTCGGACCAACTGCTTTTCGATCTATTGGATCGAGTCCGCTGGCGGCGAAGTCTGGGCAGATGCCGCCAGGCACGCCTTCGCAACCCGTTCGCTTTTGTTTTTCAAACCATACCAGTACATCCGCATTGCTCCCGCCTCGCTCGCGGACGTCGTGTCGATCCAGTTCCATGCCAATTTCCTGTGCGTCGAGACGTTCCATGCCGAGTCAGGCTGCGCCGGCGAATTGTTCAACGATTCCTATAGTCCTCCCATCGTCGAGTTTGGCAAGCGAGACGCTCGCTCCATCGCCGGCATTGCCCAGCAAATGCAGCACGAGTTTCGCACGCGCCCCGTTGCTTTCGAGGAGATGCTGCTCGCTCAACTCAAGGTTCTGCTGATCGTCGCAACACGACAGAAGGTCAAAACGACAAGCGACTGCGGAGCCAGCAGCCGCGCCTCGCGCCACCCCGCGATCGAGCCGTTGAAACAATTGATCGATCAGCACTATCCCCAGCTCCATTCGCCGTCAGACTACGCCAAGCTGCTCCACATGACTCCCAAAACCTTGGGACGCGTCGTACGCGAGCAACTCGGTAAATCCTTGACCGATTTGATCCGCGAACGAATCCTAACGCATGCCAAATGGCAGCTTCTCCACACGCTCAAACCGGTGAAGCAAGTGTCACGCGAAGTCGGCTTCAGCGACGAGCTTTACTTCAGCCGCTTATTTAAGAAAGCGACCGGCTATTCACCGACATTCTTTCGCGAGTTCGAGACGGAAATTCGCGGCGGGAGCAATCTGTCCATGCTTTCGCACCCTGCGCCCATTCGGCCGCGCAAACGTGCCGCCGATAATTCAGACAGTTGAGAGGCGCCCTCGGGAGGACTGCAAAGTCGGGGTCTAGTCCATTTTTCGGCCAAAAAGAGATACGTATTCGTGCGAGCGCTAACCGAATGCATGGACCTGTCCCCTTCACCTTGGACTTTGCAGCTCTCTTGGAGCTGGCCGCATACGCCTCGCTTCGTCCATTGAATTGCTTCACAGGGAGAACAAAAAATGCGCATTCGCGACCTCTACCAAGGGGCTGCCCGCATGGACCGCGTCGGAATCGCAGTCACACGCGTCGGCCTGATCGTGGTCCTGGTCTGGATCGGTGGCCTGAAAGTAGCTCGCTATGAAGCAGACGGCATCGTTCCCTTCGTGGCCAACAGCCCCTTCATGAGCTTCTTCTACACAGACCCCAAGGGTTACGCCAAGCACAAAAATCCCGAAGGCAAACTGGTGCCGGAAAACCGCCAATGGCACGAAACGAATGGCACGTACCCGTTCGCGCTGGGGCTAGGGGCCGTGATCGTCCTCTATGGCCTGATGATCAGCCTTCATCCGTGGCTCCCGCAAGTAGCGACGCTCGGCAGCTTTTTGGTATTCATCATGTCCTTCGTAACCCTGTCGTTCCTCATCACGACGCCCGAATGCTGGGTCCCGGCACTCGGCGACTCGACCCACGGATTCCCCTACCTCAGCGGTGCAGGCCGCCTCGTCATCAAAGACGCCATCATGATGGGGGCTGCCTTGGTCACCATGGCCGATTCCGCCCAACTGTATCTACGGCGCAACCCAACGACCACCACCACAAATAGCCGCCCCACCCCGAGCCCGTCTGCCACATAGCCGCCCCATCCCTGGGCCAGAAACCCAACAGCCCAAATAATTAACAACAGTCCTCTATTGTGCGCAGGACTCCCAACCCCGCACACCTCGCGACCGCAAGTCTCCATTCTCCCCTAGCGCAACAAGCCGCCGCTGCAACGCGCTGTACCATGCCCGTCGCCGAACCCGTGGACGACAACGCCGCAAAACCAAAAACTTAGCGCCGGCCCCCAGGCCGAATCCCCAACCAACTCGCTTTCCCACCACTCAAAAAATAACGCACTTTAAAACTCCCCTCTCGCGTATGCCGCGCATCAACAGCAATCCCCATTCTTGTATTCCAAAATATCTCCAGGCTGGCATTCAAGCGCTTGGCAAATCGCTTCCAGCGTGGATAGCCGAATCGCCTTGGCCTTGCCGTTTTTCAAGATGGAAATGTTGGCCATCGTGATGCCGACTTTCTCGGCAAGTTCAGTGACGCTCATCTTCCGCTTCGCCAGCATGACGTCGATGTTAATAATGATTGCCATGCTGGTCTCGTTATACCGTCAAGTCATTCTCGGATTTGATATCCACGGCATTTTGCAGAATCCGTTCGAACATCGCCGCCGCGGTGGCGACGACGATCGAAGGGAAAGTAATCAGGATGCCCATAAAGATCGGGGCTCCAGGATTGTCGTTGTCACCGTTGTTCATCAACAGAATGAAGATTTCCTCTACCCCAACAAAACCAATGATGGCTAGTGCGCAATACTTTATAGTCCGCAGAGCTTTCACGGCCGCTGCTGAGAAAACCTTATCTCGTCCGACATATCCCAACACCTTGAACGCCTGATAGAGTGCAATGAAGAACGGAATGGAGCCCGCATACACAAGCGCCAGAAATGGATCTTGGAAGTAGATTTCGAAGTTCGTGGCGTGCGCGTTTCTGCCCTCGACGCGAGGCTCCCAAAGCAGGAGAGCAAAAGCGCCTATGCCGATGAGCACAACGACTATCTGCAGAAATACAGTCGAGCTTCTTTTCATGGCCGACACTCCAACGCCATCGTGTGCAAGAGATTGGAAAACCTTTCGCTGATCGCGCCACGATGGACCAAGGTTTCCCCAGTGTCACCTGGCTTGATGTCTCCATGGCTTTGCCCAGAAATCTAGGCCAACCCACAAATAGACCTATTACCCGAGAACTATTCTCCAATCGCTTGCGGCTTAGCGAGGTTTTATAGGCAAAGCCATGCCCCCATTCTAGTCAGGATTTATTGTTTGTCGATATATATTTATCGTTATTTTGGACGCGCGGGAGCCGCAATCCATCCGGCCGACACGAAGGAAGTCAGTTTTGCCCGTGTTTGCCCCGCCCACAGACTCACGCGAGCTTCTCACAAATTGAACCGCCAAGTCGCCAAGTATGCCAAGAGACCAGAAAGCAACAATGAATTGCTTGGCGTTTCATTCACTTCGAAAAAATCCAAAGTGGCCAATAATAGGTAGTTGTCAAACGTACAGTATTTGTTATACTCGGTGCCATCCTACGCCATTAACCTTTTTCAAAAAGAGGCTCACGCAGAGGCGCGAAGGCGCAGAGTAAGGAATAGAACCACGAAGTGCGCCAAGATCACGAAGAAGAACGAATGAGCAGGTCTTTTGCAGCCACTTCCAAAATTCTTCGTGCCCTTCGTGCCTTTGTGGTTCCATTTATTTTTACTTTGCGCCTTCGCGCCTCTGCGTGAGATCTTTTTAAGGTGAACGGCGTAGGATGCCATGCTGAATACCTCTCAGCTCGCTCTTTGAAAACCCAAACCAAACATCGATCGGCGACCAGCCTTGGAAAGCAGTCAGCCCGCACCGCTCCCGTTGCGCGCTGGAATCGATGCATGTCGCAGCGAGTTCATGGCCTCGTGGCGCGCCAAGGGTTGCAACAATCGGAGTAAATAGCTCCCATTTTGCTCGCCGCGTGCTACGAAGAACCACGAATTGCCGAGCGTTTTACCGCGCGGCACGAGCAAAATAGTAGAGTTTTGTTCGCCCGATTGAGATTCCTTTTGCGGTGGCAAATCCTAAAGCCTTGCCCTGCAACAGGCTTCAACACACCGCGCAGAAAACGCGAATGCAAAACTCAAAGATCCGCGAGCGCCACGCGATTTTGCGCTCGCAATTCGCAAATTCAACGCGCAAAAATCCAGAGTGGCCGATGAAGGAAAGGGCCGATAAAGAAAAGAAAGTAAGACGAGTGTCCCAGCACCCTCTGCTCTCAACTCTCTCTCAAGCCGCTGCTTCCAGCATCAACCGACCCGCGTAATACGCCAACACCTCGCCCCCGAGTGCCGCATAATCCTCGGCCCCCGGCGACTTGGCCGCGTAGGCGAAGATCGATTGCCCGAAGCTCGGCGACTCGGCCAGCCGGATATTCCGGCGAATCCGCGTCTCGAACAGCCGCACCGCCGCCCAAGCCTTGCCGCCCTTGCGGGCTTCCTTGAAGAACTGCTCGACGTCCTTGGTGATTTCCGTGGCCAGCTTCGTGCCCGATTCGTACAGGCACAGCACCACGCCGGCGAGCGTCAGCCGATCGTTCAGCCGCTCATTCACGAGGCCAATCGTTTTGAGCAGCTTCGACAAACCGTGCAAAGCCAGGAAGTGTGGCTGCAACGGCAGAAACACATCATCCGCTGCGACAAGTGCGTTGATCGTCAAAATGCCGAGCGACGGCGGGCAGTCGATGAGCACGTAGTCGAACTCGCTCTCGGCCTCTTTGAGCTTGTCGCGCAAAATCATCTCGCGACCGACCACGCCGGCCAGCTCGACCTCCACGGCCGCCAGATCGATATGCGACGCCGCGACCCACAGATTTTTTTCCTCCGCCGTCGACGAACCAGCATGCTGCCACAAATCGGCAATCCGCGTTTCCTCGGTGAGCAGATCGTACATTGTCGGTACGTTCGACCGCGGATCGAGCCCTAGGTGCAACGAAGCATGCGCCTGCGGATCGACATCGATCAAACCAACACGCTGACCCGCACGAGCAAGCGCGGCACTAAGATTCACAGCGGTCGTCGTTTTCCCGACGCCGCCCTTTTGATTGATGATGGCAATGGTGCGCATGACAGGCCCAATAATGAATCAACAAACACGACAAGCCGGCTCGGCTCGCCAGACTTACGAGAGGCGGGGATTATAGGAGACTCGCCAGCTACGTCCAGACGGCAACAGAAGCCAATGCTAGCGCTGCTATCGCGCCGTCTCGTCAGCCTTAGCAGCCCCACCAGCCGCTTGCGGTTTAGCTCCACCACCATCCGCCGAACCAGCCGCCACAAACTCACCAAACATTTCCCGCAAACCCTGAGCCATGATCGAATCCGTCCGAACCGCCACAGGCCGATTGCTTCCTCGTTCTTTCGAAGGCATCGCCCGCGCCGCCAGCGTGCAGTCCGTCGTGAACTGGAGCGCCGCCGCCTCATTGGTCTTTGGATCGCGAAACTCCAAAAACCATTTCCAATCGAGAGGTCCGCTCGCCGCGATGTCGGTTTGGTTCACTTCAGGCCAGATAAAATTATGATCCTCGAGCAAAGCATTGCGCAGATGCACAAGTCCCCGTCCTTGCGAGATGTCGATCGACGATTTGGATTCGTCCGCCGTGGGTATCACATGCAGCGTGACTTGCGGTGCATCACGAATCAGCACAGCCGAGCCAGTATTCCAAAATTGGGCGGCTTGGTGCGTGGCACTATATCGAAAGTACCAACTGATTCCCGCTCCCAGCAGCGCGACCAGCAGGATCGAGATGATCACCAGCTTGCCGGAAATCGAGGAATTCGACGATTCGTTGCGGTCGATCGATACCATGCTACGCCGTTAACCTTAAAAAGATCTCACGCAGAGGCGCGAAGGCGCAAAGGGAAAGTAAGCTTTTGGAGCATTTATCGGCACGGATCTTCACGAATGAGAAATCGGTTTCGTGGAGATAAGTGCTCCCTGTTTCCCCATCGTCTTCTTTGCGCCTTGGCGCCTTTGCGTGAGACATCATTCCGTTTTAATTCGAGGATCGGTCTGAATAGACTGCGGATTATTGGTTTAAATAAGGTTAACGGCGTAGGGTGCCATGCAGTGCCTTTTGAGCCGGTAATCGCTTCAGTATACTATCGAATCACCCCCACGCGACCCGCCAAAAACGCGAGTCCATATACCTAATACCTAGAACCATAGCCGGTGACCCACGGTCATCGCGCCACCCAACCATGGCCGACACATTTGACCCCTATCGTGAAGCACTAATCGTCGAAGTCGAGACCGCCTGGCCCGAAGAGTACGACGACTGGGAACCAGCCGAGCGTGCCCGCGTCGAGCGACTATTGCACCAATCGCCCGACGAAGCCTCGCAAATCGAATACATCCGCACCCACACCGGTTTTTGCCGGCGTATTTATGTAACACCCGAGGACCTCGCGCGAGTAGGAGTAGGAGCATAAAAACAGAGGGGGAGAGTGGGAGATAGGGAGAAGGGGAGGACGTTGATTCACGAACCTCCCCTTCTCCCAACCTCCCCCTCTCCCACTCTTTGCCAATCCACCAATTGATTACACAACTCGTAACGTGCTTCGAATGGAAAAAGTCCACGTCAACCTGGGTCCACGCAGCTACGACATCGAGATTGGCAGCGGCAACCTTGCCGACGCCGCCAAGTTCTGCGATGTCGAACAAGACGATGCCCACGCCGTCATCATCACCGATACCAACGTCGACGAGCTCTACACCCGCGGAGTGGACGAGGTCGCGCGTCGCGTGTTCAGCGACACCCTCGAGACGCCGATCGTGCGCCACGCCCTCGGCGACTCGGCGGGCGTGATCGGCGCGGCGCTGGTGGGGGTCTGATGCCGGTCGTCGTCGACGCGCGCCGGCAGTTCGCTCTCCATGCGCCGGTGCTCGTCGTCGGCGCCGGCGCGTGCGGCCTGGTCGCCGCGCTGGCCGCGCGGGACGCCGGCGCCGAGGTGCTCGTGCTCGAGCGCGATGCGCAGCCCGCCG
>CAZGMU010000242.1:0-7535 GCA_964526975.1 uncultured Planctomycetaceae bacterium | reverse complement strand
GGGTGGAAATCAATTCGATAGGTGAGTGAGATGGGTGGTTTTCTGTATTTTCGCCCGGCGCAGGTCAAGAACGTCTCACCCGAGGACGTGGCGACTTGGGGCTTGGGTTACGCTTTCGAGCGCAGCCCGATTTCGTGCGTCTGCCACAACAACACGCCGACTGGCACCGCTGGCGTTGTGTTTGGTGACGACAAGCGACATGCGGCCGGCGGCGTGAAGATGAATTTGGAGGCACAGGAGTGGTCGAAGCGACCGACTCCGCAAGGCGTCTACGTCGGCTACTGGAAGGAATCTCCACCAACTCCGGCAGACCTCAAAAGGCAGCAGCAGCTTGGCGGCTTTCGGATTCAGATGCGCGACGGCAATGAGTGGATGTGCCCAGCCGTGCGAATGTTCGACGCGGATTCCGAGCAACTGAAAACCGCCTTGCCGGCGAAGTTCGACTTGGACGAATCGGGCAATCCCGTGGCTGGCGATGTTGTTGCCGAGTACGCCAGCCTCTACGAACTGATGAGCGACTATGCGGCGCACATGCAGGCCGGCACGCTCGATGCACATTTTGAATCACTGACGATGGCCCAGTTGTGTGGTGATGCGGCCAAGCTCTTGCAGGCGAACTACACGATCGGGCTTCACGAAATCCGCGCGTTGAATTTGTGGCAGGTCCGAGGTGACGCCTGTTCCGAGGCGAGCACGACCGTCTTGGCCGCGATTGACTACCCCACCTACTCTCAATGGGAGTTGGCCAAGCAAAAAAAAACACCATCCCTTGCGGCGGCCGATGGCTGAAATACCGTGCCTGGTCACGTGGGCTGGCACCCAACTATAGGCCGACATTCGCCGATCTAGCGGCATTAGATAACGGATGGTGAGATGGTCCAGCTTAAATTTGAAACCAACCTGTCTAACTCGCTTACGGCGATTCAAAGCGTTGCGAGCACGACTGAAAAGGTCACTAAAGGTTTCGACAATGCCGCCAAGGAAGCTCGCAAGCTGGAGGCTGCCGCCAAGAGAATCATTGAATCCAACGAGACTCCGTTGGAGCGGTATGTTCGCCAGGTCGAGCGACTTGGTGAGATGCAAATTGCTGGCGCGTTATCTTCGGACAAGGCGGCGCGGGCACTCACGAAGTATACGGCAGAGTTAGACAGGGCGAGGACCGGCTTTGTGTCACTGTCGTCCGTGGAGCAGTCGGCCAAGAGAATCACGGCTGAACATACTGCGGAAATGCTCAAGGCGGAACGGGCAATGGTGGCCAATCAATCGGCTTTCGTGAGCCTGGCCTCTGTCGAAAAGTCCGCGGCGCAAGTGGTGAAGGAGCACGCGGCGGAAACGCTGGCTAACGAACGCGCGATGGTGGCAAATAGAGATGCGTTTGTATCTCTTGAGTCCGTGGAACGATCCGCTATCAGCGTGATGAAAGCGCATACGGCGGAGGTAGTCAAAGCCGAGAAGGCCCAGGACAACGAGCGATCAGCGCTGGAGCGCGCAGCCGCGACGATCAAGTCGCAGAACATGACGGCGCTGGAGGCCTACAACAAAAAGGTTGCGGATACCAATGCCCTGGTAAAAGCCGGTGTGCTTACGCAAGGCGATGCCACTCGCGCGATTGCGCGATACAAGGAAGAGCTAGACAAGGCCGGGCAGTCTAGCCGCGATGCATTCGGCAGCTCGATGCTTTCCAGTCTCAAATCCTACGTGATGGGTGTCGCATCGATCGGCACGGCGATCTCGGTGGTACGGAGCGAGATGGAGGCTATCAAGCGTGAATCGGAGAAGACCACGCAAGCGCAAATGTCGGCGGCTCAAGCGCGGTCCGTATTAAAGAAAAACATGTCATCCCTCTCGCGCGAGGAACAGAATAGAGTGCTCCGCGTGGCTGACGAGATGTCTGGCGAGACCGGAATGACGCAACAAGCCATCGACTTGGCATTAGCGGAAGCACAGGTAGCGGACAATCCTGACAACGCGTTTGCGCGTGTGAGACTCGCCGCGCGCGTTCAGGCAACCGAACCGGAAAAAATTGGCACGTACGCAGGTGCATTATCCGACATCTCAAAATCCATACGCGACCCCAACCCCATGCGCGCTCATGGGTTTTTGCAGGTTGTCGGCGGATTGTCGCGCGTCACGGATGACCAAAAGGTGGCGGACTGGCTCCCGCCAACAATAGCAAACACGCTGCCGTACGGCATGCAGGCAGAAGAAAGCGGCGCGATGTTCGACGCGCTCTCGAATGCGATTGCCGACACAGAAGGCCGGGTTACCAAAACGGCCGTGATACGACTTGCTGAGCAATTACGAAATAAGGTCAAGGGAAGCACGTTCGAGGAACGACTTGCTCGCGTTCGCGCGAATCCAAGAGCAGGCCGAAAATTTCTCAACGAAGCCTCTTTCGAGGCGCAGGCTAGTGGCGCAATGGAGGAGTTTATATTAAACGCCAACTCGCCGATTTCGCGTGATTACGAGCGCTACAAAACATCATTCGGCACTCCGCAAGACCAGATAAGCAAAGGGCAGGGCAATTTGAGTTTCATGGAAGAAGGTCGCATTGCCACCACTGCCGCAGTCGAACGCACGATCAAATCTCGCACGAATCAATTTCGAATATCGAATGGTGCGGATTTGACCAATGAATCGCGTGAAGAAATTCTAGAAAGAAAAAGGGAACTAACCAGATACCTCGATCCGTTCAATAGGGTGGCCACATGGTTTTCGTCTGGGCCAACTATGTCGACAAGCGAAGCCATCGACGAACTAGAGTTTGCTCTGAAGTATCGCGAGAGGAATTCGATAATGCCAAGCGTGGGCCCCGCCGATCCCAGGCTGATTGAAAATACTCAGAAGATGATTGACGAACTGAAGGCGCTGAGGAATCAGCAGGCCAAACAAAGTGCCCCTCGACCAAGCGGGAGGCAGGAATGACAAGCTATGGCTTTCGGGGAGAGAGTCGTTTGCCGTCATTTGTTGTCGATGCGATACGCAATTCGCGCCAGTACACCAAGGACCGCCCATCGCCACATCCAGATAAACCAAGCATCGTGTGGTTGCGGATCGGGGGCCCCAATCGCGCCGAACAGAAAACAAATAACCACAAACCCAGCGCATGCGCTGAAAATCATTTTCATTAGCGGCGGCGGAGTCATGTTCATATCGCCTTCGTTCATCCTGCCACTCTAACCCCCCATGCCCGTACTTACCAATAGCATCGGCGAATTCGAGTTCCTGCAAATGGACGGCACGCCGTTTTACCCGCAGGAACGGCTGGAATTGATCGAGCGCGCGGGCGTCGACGGGGTGGGCGTGCGCCGGCTTGGCGAGGCCGGGAAACCCTTTGAGATCACGACCACGAACTATGAAGTCAGTTACGCCACCGCACGATCGAAGATGGAACTGTACAAGTGGATGGTGGGCGACGGGCCGGTGGAACTAGTCCGCCACTCGGTCGCGGAAGGTTATTTCGTGGTGCTGGGCGTGGCCGAGTCGCAACGATTCCCGATCTTCAATTCCATCGGCGGATTGTACGGCAACGAAGAAATCTGCCATGTCGTTACTTGGACGCTCGTGGGGTAACGCATGGCAACGCTCATCACCGACGAAAACAAAATCATCACCGACTTTCCCACGGTCGCCGTGGAGTACAAGAATTCGCTGGATGATGTGGCCTGGCTTCCCGTCTATAACTTGTACTGCAACAAACTCACGCGCAACGTGAATGCGTATGACGAGGCGGAGCTGGTTTATAATTTCGGCGAGTTGCGCCAGCCCGGCACCTCGTCTTTTCTCAGCTACGCGCCGCTGAACATTCTGGGCAAATTCATCCGAGTCACCATCCCGCAAGTCGCGCCGCTGCTCACCCTGCGCTGGGTCGGCTTCGTGGTTGGCTCCGCGAAGCAGCGATCGGCGGCGGAAGGCGCGAACCCGGCCGCCAGAAAATTGACCGGCACCGAGCAATCCATCAGGGCGGTCGGTCTGGAATACTTTTTGGACCGCGTGCAAATCGATTCCTCGATTGTTTTTCCAGACACGAGAATCTACCGCGCGATACCGTTCAACGGCGGCAAGGGCTTGGGCTACGATGTCGACGCCAAGACTCGCGGGAATCGCAGTGCCGACGACAATTTGGATAATAGCTACACGTTCCTGCCGTCGAACGAAAGCGGTCAGTTGTGGACATGCGGCCAGATCGTAAATTACCTGCTGCAATACTTTCAGCCGCGCGACAAGGACAGCGAGAATTCGCCGACGCGATACGTGTTTGACGCGGACGACCTGCTGGACGGAGTGCTAAATGGCATCGCGCCGACGCTCAACCCGGACGGCATGACCGTCTTCGAGGCGATCAACAAATTGCTTTCTCCGCAGCGTGGATTCGTGTGGTGGCTGGAGTTCGACGAACTGGAGGAGGATGGCCATCAGGCTCGCATTCGCGTCGAGACACTCACCAGCAGCGAGATTACGCTGCCAACCGCCGGCACTGTTCCCGCGAACCGCGACCAGCAATCGCTCGATTTCGATCGGCAGCGCGACGTTGAGGACGTGGTGATTGCCGATAATGGCTCACGCATCTATCACCAGATTATCGTGCGCGGCGCGCGAATGACGAGCACTTGCACGCTCGGCAATCTCTCTTACGGCGGAGAGGTCAATGAGATCGGCACGGATTGGACGGATGCCATCAAGACCGAATACGAAAACGCGGCCAGTTCAACGGCGGGCTACGACGACCTGGACGAATCAGAAAAGGCCAAGAGAAACGATGCCTACCGGCAATCCGAACGGCTGGCCCGCGTGTTCAGTTATTTTCGGCTCAAGACCAACTGGGATGGAAAGTCGGGCGATGGCGGCGGTGGACCGCGCGATTGGACATTCCCGGAATTATCTTCGACCGGCTCCGTGCTGGGCGGGCTGCCGTTTTCGGTGAATGGCATTCGCATCCTGAATCACACGCGCATGAAGCGCGGCTGGGATTACGAGAGCATGTCGGAGATCGGCGAGATAACGCCAGCCGGAACGGAAGTCGAGTACATGCCTTCGTTCGTGATTTTCAAAGTGTCGACAGGCGATGATGACAACGACAAGTATCAATTCGCCGACAAGATGAACGACAGCGACTACGCCGAGGGCGAACCGGTCTCGGACAAAATATCGACCAGCTACAGTCTGCGGATGCAACAGACAACGCCGGGCTTCATTCTCCACGCGACTGGCGCGCAGCACGCCTGCGCGCTCAACCACTGGGGCGAAGAGGCGGCGGCAACCGATACGGACCCACAAGTCGATTACGCCACGCTTCGCCTGACTGCCACACTGGAGGCCGATTCCTACTGCGAAGGTCGGTACCCGGAAGACGCGGCGTTGCCGGAAAATGCTCCCTTGCAAAAATTGTTGCTGTACGTCGGCGACGAGTATCGCCTGGATTTCTTGCCGGAGAACACGGTCGTTGATCTTGAGAACGGCGAGCCAATCCTTACCGACGGCGGCGTGCTGCGCGACGACCGCAAGCACTGCGCGGATATTGCCCGCGCTGCTTACGAGTGGTACCGGCTCGATCGACACGCCATCACCGTGTCGTTTCGGCAGGTCCGCAATCTATTTCGACTCGGCATGTACATCACCACGATTGGCGAAGGGTCGGTTGTCGAGAATGTACATACGGTCGTTAGCTCTATTAACTACGACTTGCAGCGCGGCACGATGACGATCCAGACGAACGACAAGGACCTCGATCTAGTAAGGGTGGTTTGATGCTGGATAGAGATCGTGTGTCGCGACTCGAATCTGATCTTGCCCGCTTAACCCAACAGGTGGCGTGCCTGCCGGTTCGCATTCCGCTTGTTGGCGGCGGCGGCGGGGGCGGGGGCACGAGCACTCCCGTCGATATTAAGATCGTCCTGATTGAAGACGACATCGAAGGCGTTGAATTCGACGATCCGCAAGTATTGCTCACCGAAGACGACATCGAAAGCGACGGCTTGGAAGTCGTTTTCCAAGACCCGCCCGACGACGATCTTGGCGAGAACGTGCAGGAAGACGGCCTCAACGTCTGGCCGTATGGGCGGCGATTATTGAAGCTCAAGTATTTTTACCAGCCGACGAAAACCGTCATCACGTCGGGCGTTGTGCAGGATGGCACTTCCACAACCGTTGAATTAGAGGCCGGTGCATCTGCCGACAACGACGAGTACAACGGTCTGCGAATTGCGATTGAGAGTGAAACGCACGGCCGTGAAGTGCGGTCGATCTCCGACTACGCAGGCACCGGCCGCACGGTAACGGTCGGCGATGCCTTCGATCACGCGCCGGACGATTCAGGAGACTTTACTTACTCGATCGAGCGGTGGGAACCCGGCTATGAAGAAGACGAGGACGGCGAGCCACTCAAAAAGCTGCGACTCAAGACGACGACCACGGACATTGGCGACGATCCGCCGGTTCGCGTGGTGCGGTACGCCACGACGAATGTTTATTACGACGATCAAGAGGGGCTCAAACTCGGCTACTACGGCAAGGTGGATTACCCCGACTACGACGAGAACGCTTCGTGGCCGCCATCGGGAATGTCCGCGACTGATCCGTTTTTCAAACGCAAGGCGATGGGGATTGCCGTCAACGGCGTGTTGATGACGGCCTTCTGCAATTACCTTCCCGCTCCACAGCTCCCATCGTAATCAGGTTGATCTATGCAAGGATTCAAAGGTCTCAAGAAATGCAACTGCGGCAACTTCTCGATCTTCGGCGTGTCGACGAACTTTCGAGACATGAGGCCGCTGGCTTTTGAAGGTTCGTATTTTTACAAAGAGAGCGCGACCGCAGGGCCAGTGCTTCCGAACGTCGGCGAGTCGGGTCCGCCTTGGGTAGCATACGCCGCCAAGGTTCCGGCCTTCTATCCTTACGGCTGCGAGCAATTTCCGCCGGTCTCCAGTCGAGACTCGGGCGGGTGGTCGGTCGATCTAGGAACCTTCGGCAACAGGGACATCGCGAACGATGGCGGCCCGGATTTCTATTATTATTTTAACATACGTCAGGTCTTCGGATCATACAGCGGCTTCATCGACGGCGAGCAAGCGTGGGTAACTTATACGGTTGCCCCATTGTATATTCCTGCTGGCTTTCCCAGTGGCACCGGCCCATCGGTTCCCACAAACTTCAGTACGCCAATTTTTCAAAAGGATCATATCAAGATTAATTTGGCGGACGACTCCGCTACAACTTACCCGGTTGAGTATCGGGACGTTGATTGGACTGGCCTTGGTCCGCCTAACACGATCGATAATTTATCCCTGGGCTGGTCCTTGAATGGCTGGGGGCACAGAGACTGGATTCCGGGCAACGAAATTTTTGGGTGGTATCCATGGCCCAACAACTGGTACACCAAACTCTACGCCACTTACTTTGGCGATCAATACTATTGCGTGTCCACGTTCAAGCCGCAGTTGCAACTACGTGCGGAGGACGAGCATTATTGGTGTGTCGGCCGCTTGAAATACTCCGACCTGTCGATCTGCCACAACAATGGAAACGCCTTTGTTGGC
>CAZGMU010000241.1:0-7542 GCA_964526975.1 uncultured Planctomycetaceae bacterium | reverse complement strand
TGGCTGGCCACTGGCCTTCTGCCAGGTACACGCCGTCGTAATCGAGCAGCGAGCCCTTGCGGAAGTGGACGTTCATTATAGCCCGGTTGTAATCGACAAGCGATCGATAGTAGGCCGATTCGGCCTCGGCCCGGCGACGCTGGGCGTCGAGCAACAAGTCGAGCGAAACGCGGCCCGCATCGTACGAGGCGCCGACTGCTTGAACTTCGGCCTCGGCCGCCACACGGCGGTTGAAGTTGGTTTGCGTGAGGCCGTAGTTGTTGTCGATGTCGCGGATGGCATCGCCCAGTTGGTGCGAGATTTCGAGTTCCAAGTCGGTCAGGATGGCCCGGTCGCGAGCCATCAAAAGCTCTTGGTGACGAATGCCGGAGAGCTCACGACGGAAGCCGATCGGCACCGTGGCTTGCAAACCGAGTTGCCATTCCTGGAATTGGCCGCTATCGAGCACGCCGAAGGCGGACGAACCAGGAATATTGAACTCACGGTGAGTCTGGTTGATCAACTCGTCGCCCAGGCCCAGCCAGCGGTAGCGACCGACGGCGTCTAAACGGGGCAACAGGAAGTTGCGAGCTGCGATCAGCTCCAATTCGCGACGTTTGATTTCCCACTTCTGGCGGCGGACTTCCACGCGGCGCGTGAGCGCTTCGCAGTGAATCGCCGACCAATCGAAACCGACGCGAGCGGTCGATGGCTCGTCGGCCGGGCGGATCAGCTTGCCGTCCGACATCGTCAGCCCCATGATGTATCGTAAGCGGTTTTCGCTCTTGAATACGTCGGTGAGCGCCTGCTCGACTTGCGAACGGAACAAGAAGTATTGCGAACGGGCTTGTGCTTCGCGATCGGCACTACCACCCTTGGAGCCAGTGCGGTACAACGCGGCCGTTTTCTTCCAAGTTTCGAGGGCGCTATCGCGGCCCATCTTGCGAGCTTCGAGATCGCGATACGAGAAGTAAAGCTCCCAGTAGGCGTCTTCGAGGTCGCGCATCAGGTTGCGGACGCCGCCTTCGAAGTCGTTGAGCGTTTGATCGGTACGAATACGAGCGATCATGACACCGTCGACCGGGTTGCGAATACCGGCGGCGTATTGGTCGAACGTCAAAGGGCCGGCAATGCGGTTGTACTGAGTGCCGAGGCCTTGCAACAACGGTTGTTGGAAGCTGGCTTCGAAATTGGTGCTCCAGGAGCTAGGGAACGCCTGTGTCAGGCCGGTACCGGAAGGAATGTTGTTACCTTCATAGGTCGTGTTGTTGCGAAACGCGAAGGTGGTACCGACGGCGCTTGTCTTCCTAATACCGGTGCTAAATGTTCCGAGGTCTTGTTGCAACACGGTTGGTCGGAACGCGGCAACGGCCGACGTCGCGTCGACGTTTTGCGGACGATCGGTCTTATCCCAGAAAACGCTGGCATCGAGCTGAGCATCGAATTCGCTGAGGGCGGCTTCGGTGCCATTGCCTGAGAACACACTGCCGACCGAGAGGCCCGTGGTGGATTCCACCAAGGCTGGATCGTAGGTCGTGGTCACGGCCACGGGATTGATAATCGTGCGCGAGATCGTGTCGGGGGCGGTCGAGATAATTCGGCCGCCGAGTTGGCGCATCACCTGGCTGCGGGCGAGCGTCATCTGCACGCACTCGGTGAGCGTGAGGTCCCAGATCTGGTAATTGTCGGTATTTTTGAGCGTGAGCGGAGGCAGCGTGCTCTGGACTTCGCAGGTGGGCGAAGTATCGGTATCGGGATACTCGATCTCGGTGGCGACGCCCAGGTAGTGCGAAAGGTCGCCGTCTTCACGGCAATAGAATGGTTGCTGTGGCGCGCATCCCGAGACGAGCATCGATGTGATGAGCACCAGGCACCAGATTTTGCGAGACTGCCGATTCATGCTGTTGCTTCCTGAGCGAACGACATGCGTGCCACGTAACGGCCTGATACGAATCAGGCGCAATGGCTTGGGCCACGATCCATGCCGCGGCCACGCTTCGACCCGTTTCCCCCCGGGCCGTCGCTCGATCTGGGCAAACCGCGAGCGGCTTGCCGAAAATCAAAGCAATCAGCACAACTGGTATCGTCGGCTTAATCGTTAAACTTTGACGATTTAGCGGTTGGCGAGAGTTTTCGCCGTGAGAGCAGTGAAAGCAGCAGGCGGAGGCAATTGCGGATTTTGGATTGCGAATGGCGGATTTTGAGAGGCAATTCGCCGTCAATTCGGCATTCCAAAATCAAGCTACACGTTCATGCCGGCAAAGCCAGCGAGATTGTGGATGCTATCAACGCTGCCAAGCTGCTCGACGCGTGCGGCGAGGCGCCCGTCGGCGATAAAGCGATCGAACTCGATGAGCACCGCCCGTGCGACGATGCCCTGCAACCAATCGAGCGCGGCGGGCGGCACGCCGTTGCAGGTTTCCGCCGTGAGAATGACCTCGAGATCGGCGTGGTCGGCTTTGCAATCGCTCCGGTCGGTCAGCACGGTGCCGTCGAACGAGAAACGGAGCATGTTGTCGATGTCTGAGTTCGCCAGTCGATAAGTGCAGCGAGTATTGTAGAGAAAATAAGCATTCTCGCCCGAGTGCTTCTTGGTCGCTTGCTGTAAGCGTTCGCATTGCGCGCGAAACTCGGGCGAGGCGTCGATCGGAATATCGACACGCGCGATCAAGCGGAGCGGCAAACAGTCGAAACCTATGTCCACGACAGGTTGCATGGCTCTGCTACTTTCGCGTGGCTTGGAACGTTGGGCTGATTGCTTAACGCGACACGGCGACCTTGTTGGCAGCCACGGGCTTGCTCTGGCGGTCGAGGCCGATAGTTAGCCAGCCGTCGGCCGTGGTGAATTGCCGGAACTCGAGCGGGCCTGCTTCGGCGACCTTGCCTTCCGGCTTGATCGGGTCAAACTGGATTGTCTTGGGAAAGCCACGGCCTTGGTCCGACCGCTTGTTCAGTTCTTCCTCGAGGTTGCGCCGCTCACCGACTTGCCGGCTGTTGAGCTGGCCGCGGAAATCGGCTGGCAGCATCACCAGGTCACCGTCGCGGCGCAAAATCACTTTGCCCTCCGAGAGCTCGGGAACATAGGTGCCGGTGACGTCCCAATTCTCGAATGTTTTGTCGCCTGACTTCAACTGCGCTATATGAACGGTCAGGACAACTTTGTTTTTGTCGAAGCCGACGCTGATCGGGCGATTGTCGCGGAGCGTCAGGGCGTATTCCTTGAATGGCTCATCCTTGCCGGCGCCTTTGTTCGTGGCCTCGGTCTTGCGGTTTTTCCACATTTTGTCCATCCATTGCGGCATGGGGACGTTGAACTTTACGTCTTCGTCCGGCTTGGTTTGTCGGGCGGTCGCTCCGCCCACGAGGCTGGACGAGTAGTTGTTCACGGCCGTTTCGTGCAGGCGCATCGTCACGTCATGCTTTTCCGCGGCGGCCGGCGGATTGCTCAACGCGCCTAGCTGGGAGTGGCTGGCTTGGGTGACTTCGAAATTGACCGAATCCTGATCCGAACTGAACCGGATGTGATCGGGTACTTCGCCGCGCCGCTCCAGTGGGCGACGGAACTCGTCGAGATACCGTTGCCGCGCTTTCGCGACTTCGCTGTCCAGTTCCTCGTTGAACTTATTTTCAATGCGATCCTCTGCGTGGTCGGCGGCGATCGACTCGGCCTGACCACGACTTTGCTGGGCGCGTTTCCAGCCGATATTCGAAACGATCCGGCTTCCCAATCCGCCGCCTTGCTTGGACACCGAGCGCAGGTGAATGTCCGTGTCGGCGCTCGACGCGGCAGGTGAAGAGACGAACGCCTCGTCGCTGAGCTCGACACGTTTCTGGGCCGTGAAGTTCGTATCTGAAGTGCTGCGGATCACAGCGGGACCGTTGAAGCCTCGGTTGTTGGAAAAGACTTGTCCGTGGGAGTGAAACTCGACGACTGCTTTGTCTTTCGATGGAATCGAGATCACATGGACATGGCCGGTCGTATGGGCATCGCTGTGAACATCGGTGCCAAGAATGCAATCACGGACCGGCTCGCAACGATCGATCGGCCCTGCCGAGGCCGCGACCAAGTCGGTCGAAATATTCACAAATGCGTTTGGCTTGGCCAAGTCGGCGCGGATTGCCGCGACCAGCTTGGGGGCCTGACCGATGCCGTCGATGACGCGAATGCGGTCACTCAGCGCCATTTGCGTGCGCGGCGAGGGCTCCTTGCGGTAGGCTTCCAGGTCGCGCTGCAGCGCATCGAGCTGCTTGCCATAGATTTCGGCGGGCTTGTCCCACGACGATACGGCCGTCAAATCGTGATAACGCCGTAGGCTACGGGCCAAACGGCGGAACCGCCGATCTTCGAGGCCCGTTTCGTTGCGATTGATCTGGCGGAGGGTGGCATTGAGCGGCGCGAGATCGGTCGGCTTGTCTTCGGCCATCGCTTTCTTGAGGGCGTCGAACCGCAGATAGCGGAACCATTGCTTGCCGTTTTCGCTTGCTGGGTTCACGAAGTCGGCAACTTCGTGGATATGCTTGCGCAATTCCGCCCGTGCGGCAGTCACTTCCTTTTCGCTGATTGGCTGGAAGCTATTGCGAGCCTGCTGGACCAAATCGGCGATGTTGTCCTGGGCTTGCAGGGTCGCGCCTGCCAGCGGGAGAAGGGCCAGGGCGGCACATGCAAGGATCGATGAACGCATATTCAATGAGTAACCGTTCAGGCGGCTGTTGTTTCGAGACTGGGGGCGCATCGCACACTCCTTTTTATTGCAAGCCGGCGTGGTGTTTAGGCCCGCACCGGGGTGGCCGAAATCGGCCACCAACGAAATTCCAAGAGGGCCGACGCCGGCCGTCGGCAAATTTACACTCCCCTGCACCGCCGTTTTGGACTCCCTTTTCGGCCCGCAGAGTTTCTCCAATCTACGCCAGCTATCGGAGGGTGTCTACCAGAGCTTCGAGGGGAGAAACCAAGAATAGCCAGCGATTAGCCGCAAAGACGGCGGCATTTTGTCGAACTGGCTAGTTGCCTTCGCGGAGCATCTGGAAGTATTGCTCGGCCTGTTCACGCCGGCTATTGGGCAAGCGCTCGCTCGTGAGGGGGTCGGCGGGCTCGGTGGCCTGGGCGGTCATCTCCTCTTTGATGCTTTGGGCTACGTCGCCTTTGATATTTGGGCCATCGACCAAGCCTCCGAATGTGGCAGCGCCGCGCCGCAGGGCCGATCGCACCTGGGTTTCGCGGGTGTTCGTGGGGCCGCCATCCTCTGGCTTGTTGCCGATGCCGACGCCCTTTCCAATCCCCTGGCCGGGTTTGCTGCTGGCATTTTTACCGATCTTGGTGCCTTTCATGCCGTTCATTCCCAGCTTATTGCCGCCCCCCTGGCACTCTTCGCAACCCTCGCCGTTGCAGCTTTTGCAGGCCATCGCATCTTTGGCGAGTTCCATCTGGCTTAGCATTGCGTCGAGCGACTTTATTTCGTTCATGTCTTTTTGCAACTGGTCGAGTTGTTGAGACATTTGGGCCATGGCGTCGGCGGCCTGCTTGGCGTCGCCTTTCTGCAATCCTTGCTGAGCTTGCGACATTTGCTGGGCTAGTTGCTGGAGCCGATCCATTGCAGGTTGTTGCTTTTGCAACTGGTCGAGCTGCTGCTGAAGCTCGCCGGCTTTGGCCAGGTTGCCATCCTTTTTTTGCTGCTCGATTTGCTTCTTGAGTTCGGCGATTGCCTCTCGATGGGCCTCGGCGGCGGCTTCGAGCTTTTCCTTCATCTTTTGGAGTTGCTTGGCCAGTTGCTCTAGTTCCGCCTTGCTGAACTTGCTCTCGCGCAGCTCCTTGGCGAGTTTCTCGATTTCTTTGAGCGCTTTGTCCCAATCGCCCTGCTTCATGGCCTGGGCGGCTTTGTCGGCGGGGCCGGCGCCCAGGTCTTTCATTTTTTGCATTTGTTCTTGGAGTGCCTTGTCGCCGCCAAGCTGCTGGCGCTTTTGCTCGAGTTCCTTCGCCAGATCGTTGAGCTTGACGTGGGCCTTTGATGGATCGAGCTTGTCCTTTTGCGATAATTCGCGGGCGCCTTGCTCGATCTTTTTGAATAGCTCGTCGGCCGCCTTGAGATCTTTGTCCTCGGCGAGTTTCTTCCGTTGCTCTTCGATTTTCTTGCGGAGCGATTCGATCGCGGTCTTGGTTTGCTGCTCGGTCTTGGCAGCCAACGCGGGGTCGACGCTGCTCGACGCGGTGCGAATATCGAGAAACGCGACGAAAGCAAAAGCGATCGCCGCCGGCACCAGCGGCCACCAGGCACGCCGCCCTATGCCCACGCGAAATTTGTCGTCGACATCGATTCGACCGATCGCGCGGAGCGCGTCGTTCACGACCGCCTGCCCGGCTTCGCTCGACTGCTCGGCGGGCGACAAGGAGAGGCTGCTGGCTACGCGCTCGCGTAGATCAAAGCGCCGGTCGATCTCGATTGCCGCATCGATCGGACTGCGATTCGAAGCGAAAGTCCAGCCGCCAGCGGTTAGCAATGCGGCCACTAGTGCGCCGATGGACCAACCGTAGTCCCAATTGGCGGGCAATCCTTCAATCACAAAGATGCGTGGCACCGCGATGGCCACGGCGGCCAGCGAAAATGTACCGATAAGGCACCAGATCAGCCGGCTGAGAAACTGCTCGGTGATTAGTCGACGCCGCGCCCGGGCCACTTGCTTGCGTAGCTGGTCCATAGACCGCATCCCTTCATGCCAAGAGAGGAATCTCGCGGAGTGCAACGCCGCTGTATTGATTATATCGCGTCGAATGAGGACGGTCACTCGCAAGGTGGAGCAAATCGATTATCCACTTTTGGATGCCCGTCAGTGCATCGAATAGGCCTTGGCTACGAGTGGTAGCCTCCTACGCTCTGTTACCTCTGTTTTCTCCTGTTCATGCTTTCTCGTTCCAACTAGAGGTCGTCCACTAAATTCCCGGAAGAACCGTTGATAATGAGCGGTTGGGCGGGGGCGAGGACGCCCCGGCTCGCGGGCAGGCCAATAATTCTCTTATCTCACTACTCCAGGCAATGCTTTCGGGCAGTTTGCGGGGTGGATAGAATCGAAACTAGATCGCTCCCCGCGGAACGATCGCAATGAATAACTTGATTTGACGCGCGATGCGTCAAGACGCTGCTTCGTCGAAAAACCGGCAAAGTTTGATGGAAAGGAGCAGTGCCTTGTAGCCGCGCCCCGAAAGGGGCGTCGGCCAGGGTACGTTCTTTCCGCCCCTTGCCGGGGGTTCGACGAGCGGCTTTGGTTCGGCGCCCTCTCTTTTTCGGGGAAACGTCATGGCCGCTCGACTTCCGCCGCTCCCGCTGCCGCTGGAACCGTGGAATCAAATCGCGAAGCAGCTCGATCTTTCGCCGCAGCAAAAGCGGATCGTCGAGCTGATCCTGTGCAACGCCTGCGACAAGCAGATCGCCGACATCCTCGACCGCGGCAAGCCCACGGTCCGCACTCACCTCAACCGGATTTATCGGCGCTTGAACGTCAAAGACCGAGGCGAGCTCGTGTTGCTCATCTTCCGGATGTCGCATGGCCAGTGTAGTGCGCAGTGACGAC
>CAZGMU010000240.1:0-7583 GCA_964526975.1 uncultured Planctomycetaceae bacterium | reverse complement strand
CAAACCGTTTGTGATACTTGGCGGCCACTTCACGGCGCAGCGCGGCAATGCCGTTCGACTTGCTATAGCCGTGATTGCGCGGATCGCGGGCCGCTTCGACCAGCTTGTCGATGACGAAGTCTTCGGGCGGGTCGGATGGGTTTCCCATCCCCAGATCGATCACATCATCGCCAGCCCGCCGCTTGTTGTACAGCAGGGCGTTGATCCGGCCGAACAAGTAGGGCGGCAACCGGGTGACGCGTTCGGCCACCTGAATCTCAAAGGGCTTGATAGGCGTTGGTTTTTCAGAGGAATTGGACATCACCTCAGTATAACGCAACCGCGGTGCTTGCCCAATTACGATCTCTCCAGTAAATCAACGCGTCGTCGAGCCAGACGTCTGTTGTGCGGTCTCCTGCACAGGCAGCGGACCGGACGCTGGCTGGACGGCCTGATCGATGCGCGGCGTCGAGCTGGTCGTGGTGCCAGTTGGGTTGCCGCCTCGGTCTTTCACGCGGTCGGGCGCCTGCGACGTGCCGGCGAGGAAGTTGTCGATGCGGGCTTTCGCCTTGATGTCGTCGAACTTCTCGCTCATCGCCATTCGCAGCTTCTTCTCGAAGATGTCCTGGTGCAGTACCTCGCGAACCTCTTCGAATTTGATCTCGACTGGCTTCGTTCGGCCTTCGCATTTCAAGATCACAAACTTGTCTGCCAATTGGATGATTCCCGACAACTCCTCCGGCTGCAGACTGAACGCCACTTCTTCAAGCTGTGGTTGTCCGCCGTACTTGCGAATCGGCGGCACCTCGCCCCGCAGCGACTTACTGCTTGGCTCGATCGAATGCTCGGCAGCCAGATCGGCAAAATATTCCATCGAAGTGTTTTGACGCGCCTTGGCCCACACCTCCTGGGCCTTGCGCATGCTCGGCAACACGATCGCCCGGCAGCGCACCCGTTCGGAATAGTTCGCCTCGAAGCCCTTTTGCAAATCCTCTTTACTTACTTCAATCGAGCTACCGGCTAGTTTCTTTAGTGCGGTCGACGGCCAGACCGAGTCACGAATGTACTGGTCCTTCGTGACGCCTTGCTCTTCCGTGGCCGTTTTCAGCCACTTCTCCATATCCGGCTTGCCGTCCTTGTCGACAACGCCCGAAAGCTGCGCGGCGTGGGCCATTTCGTCGTTCAGGTCTTGCTCGGTCACCGTGACCTTGCCTTTGGCGAGCGCTTGCTGGAGCAACAAGTGCGAGATTTCGACTTCGAGCACCTGGCGGCCGTAGCGCATCAAGCATTCGTTGGCCAACTCGGAATAGGGAATCTGCTCGCCATTGATCGTGGCGACCACACCCGGCATTTGAGCGCGGAGTTGTGGGTCATTCCAAACGATCTGGATCGTTGCCACCTTCTGCAATTCCTGGAATCGCTTGGCCGCGTATTCGCGGAGCTTGCCTTCTTTGAGTTGTTCACTCAGCTCTTCGCGAACCGATTCGATCGGCACATTGCGAGCCGGCATCTGGCCTTCGCATTTCAAAATAGCAAACTGCTCGCCGACCGGGATGATCGAAGAAATCTTGCCATCTTCCAAGGCGAACACTTCGCGCTCGATATTCGGATCACCCAGATGGTGACGAATCGGCTGAATCAAGCCGCCGATGCTCGCGCTGTTCACGTCGACCGAGTGCTGCATCGCGAGACGGGCAAAGTCATCGGGACGATCGCTCACCTGGCGATGGATCTGGTCGGCCAATTTGCGGTCGGCGACCACGATCAAGCGGCACTTCACGGCCGGGCCATACTGCGCTTCATACGCTTCGGTAAGCTGCGCATCGCTGACTTGTAGCTCCTCTGCCGCACACTTGCGCAAGGCGAGCGTTGGCCAAAGAATGTCGCGCTTGTATTGCTCCGGGTTGATGTTGCGCTCGCGTTCGAGCATCTGGAGCCATTGTTCGCGGCCGATTTTGAATCGCTTGGCCATGCGATCGATTTCGGCATCGACATCGGCATCGGTGACCTCGATGTTGCGGTTGCGGCAGTAGTGCATGATCAACCGCTTGTTCACCATACCTTCGAGCACGTCTTTGCCGAAGCGCTCGACGCAGGCGGTGCCGAGGGCATCGCGTTTGATGTCTTGGCCGTTGACGACGGCCATGACGTCGTGGGTCATTTTCCCCTCTTGAGACGCGGCAGCATCTTTCGAGGGAGTCGCGTTTGCCGGTTGCTGGGCTGCCTGCGCGGCTGGCTTGTCTTTCGGTTGACTTTTCTGAAACGGAATTGGAATCTGAGCGTTGGCAGACGAGCTGCCCATGAACATACGCAGCAGTACGCAAATAGCGACAACGGCCAGTCCGCTGCCGAACAGAGCAAGCTGACGCTTACGATTGATTTGCTTTTGAGTCGTGGAAACGACTTGCGATTGGGCTTCCTTGCGCGACACGGCGACTACTCCATAACCGTGGTTTTCTGCGGTTAACGCAGGATGAATTAGCCGCGGCCAACGGGCGGCCGGGCTATCTGGGCGGCGAAGGATAGCAAAGCCGGCAGGGGGCGGCAAGAGATGGCAGTGCAGCGTGCTAGCAGCGTACTCCCGCTATTTTTGTACGTTTATTGACGAGCAATGTTTCCGTTAATGATCACGGCCTGTTGCACTTGCCGAATTCGTTGAGGCGATTGCGCGTCGATGTCCATCTTCTCGAGTTTGATGTTCATATCATTGGCGATTTGTTGGAGCTGTTTCAACTCTTCGCCTCGACTCTCAAGGTCGACGGACCTGCCATTGCGCTTTTGAACCTCTTTTTCCAATTCCTCTTGGCGTTTTTGCAACTGGGCAATTCGTGCATCGATAAACTTCGACTCTTTCGAATCGCCGCCGACTTCCGTTTTCAATTTATCGCGCTCCAGTTGGGCCAATTCTTCGTCGATGCGATCCATCCGTTTCAGATCCAGCTGTCGATGAAAGTCGTTTTCGTCGGTCGGCTTGCCCATACCTTTCGCAATGTCGTGATAGTCCTCATATTTTCGCCTGAGTTCGGCGTTTAGGTTTTGCAGGCTGCGTTCCAACATATCGCGAGTGGTAAGTCGCAGAGATTGTTTCTTGTCAAGCACTTCCTTCTTGTAGGCTCCGGCAACGGCATCCACGATCATGCGAAGGTCGTCTGCCTGTGAAATGAGGCCACGGAGTTCGATGGCGAGTATCTCGCCATTCTGCGGATAACTGACGTCCAAATGGTTCTGCAACCATTCTTCCTTGTCAGCCACGCCGTTGAACACTGGTAAGCCCGCAACGCCCGGATCTTGCAATGCGGACGTCAGCAGGAACTTGCTTTTCAGGAGCGCCAGCTGGGTTTTCTTGAGGATTTCATAATCCTGCCCACTCGTCGCGTCCGGCGAATTCCCCGTGACAGAGGGCGCCTCTCGGCGCACTTCAAAGAGCGCGGTTGCGGTCACTGTTTTAGGCCAGGCCTGCCACGTGATAGCACCGCCCACTAGAACAACGAAGGCCAGAATGGCTGCGATGCGAGAATAAGATCTTCCGTGGGCCGATGGCACAGCATCGTGAGACATAGTTCGAACCCTTAATGCGTTGTTACTGGGTTTGGCTGCCAAAACGATCGCTAATACGCAAGTGGTGGATGTGAGGTTCGGCCACGCGAGGGGATTTTTTAAGTTTTTGTGGGGTGGGCCCTATTAGGTAATCAGTTCAAGCCTTAAGGCACAAAACTACACGCACTTATGGCTAGTAATGGTACCGACAAGCCAGAACTCGGATTTTCTCAGAAAAGACCTAATAGACCAGCCGATGCTCGTCATCGATGCGTTTCGACCAGCAACCAGTGAGTTCGTGCTTTAGCGGCTCTGGCTTGCCGATTCCGCCAAACGGATCGGCTGCCGTTTCTCGAATAAGGCGGATGATCCTTACCGCTTTTTTGCGATTCTGTGAACCCACCAGGACAAGTCATCCAGAGCGGCAGAACCAAACTCCAAGCTTCTTTCGGGCGTCGTCAAGCGAGATGCCTCCTACGCGGTCTTTCGCTTCGAGAAGTCGCTTGCGCATTGCCTCGCTTTTGAGAAGATAAGCTGTTTCGCGTTCTGATTCGATTTCGCGCCAAACGTCGATCGGGACAATCACAGCTACTGGATTGCCGCTTGCATCGGAAACGTATTGTACCGGCGAGTCAGGGGCCATGTTTCTATTGAAAACTGCGCGGTAATTGGACCCGATAAAAGCTTTCGGCTATCGGCTGTCAGCTATCGGCCAGAAAACAAGTAGACCAATCGCTGCGCAGTCCTCAATAAAGCCGAAAAGAGCAGGTCAGTAAACGACTCATTGGCAATTCTAACTGCCCGCGATGCGAATAGACAAATTTTTCATCGAGCGAGCCGCCAGGGTATCCCCGGCGGCTCTGGACAGCGGGGATAAACCCCGCCGCTCGCTGTTATTACTCGTTCATTACCTCGGCCTCTTTGGCTTTGGCGAGCTCGTTGCACTTGTCTTCGAACTTTTTTACCAGCTCTTGGACTTCTTCTTTGGTCGATGCGCAATCGTCTTCGCTCAACGCCTTGTCTTTCTCTTCTTGATCGGTCTGCTTGTTCGCGTCGCGACGGATGTTACGGATGGCGACTTTTGTCTCCTCGGTCAGCTCCTTCGTGCGCGCAACCATCTTCTTGCGAACTTCGCCGGAGAGGGGCGGGATGTTGAGGCGGATCACTTTGCCGTCGCTCTGCGGTGCGAGGCCGAGGTCGCTGGCGATGATGCCTTTTTCGATGTCTTTGATCGTGCCCGGGTCGAACGGCCGAATCACGAGCTGTTGAGGCTCGGGTGCGCTGACGCTTGCGATCTGCTTGATCGGCACCGGGGAGCCATAGGCGTCGACGCGCAGCGAGTCGACCATGCCGGGGTTGGCGCGGCCGGTGCGGATGCCGGTGAGGTCTTGCTTGAGTTTGCCGAGGGCCTTTTCCATGCGCTCTTCAGCGTCCAATAGTATTTCTTCAACACTCATGATTTGATTCCAATGCGATTTACCACGGAGACACAGAGAGCACGGAGAAGAAGTACGGAGAAATGCCGCTACAACGCCATGCGAACGATGCCCTCTTTTAAGACGGGTACGTTGAAGTTTAGGAGAAGTCCAATCTTCTTTCCACTTAAACGCAAATAGGTGAGCAATTGGGCTCGATGCAAGTCAGTTATTTTTTCAATGCTTTTCAATTCAACGATAATGCGATTGTCGACGCACAAATCAATTCGGTATCCACAGTCCAGATTTACTCCCTTGAAAGATATTGGCAAAGCTACCTGACAGCCGAATGGAATACCCCGTGACTTCAGTTCATGACAAAGACAGGCTTCATAGGCTGATTCAAGCAATCCCGGCCCAAGATGCCGATGAACGTCTAGGCAGCGCCAATAATATCTTTCGTCAGATCCTCGTCGAGCAACATTGAACACGATCCCCCTCATCTATTCTTCTCCGTGCCCTCCGTGTCTCCGTGGTAAATCTTATTTTTTCGCAACAGCCAGGCTGGTGACGCGCGTGCCGATTTCTTCGCCGCGGACGGCGCGTTCGATGTTGCCGTCCACCCGGTAGTTGAAGACCAGGATCGGCAGGTCATGTTCCATACAGTGGGCGATGGCGGTGGGGTCCATCACGCGGAGGTTGCGATCGCGGACTTCCTTGTAGGTGAGTTGATGGAAGAGCGTTGCGGTGGGATCTTTTTCGGGGTCGGCGGTGTAGACGCCGTCGACGCGGGTGGCCTTCATCAGGATGTCGGCTTCGATCTCCATCGCTTTCTGCGCGGCGGCCGTGTCGGTCGTGACGAACGGCGCGCCGGTGCCGCCGGCAAGAATGACGATGCGGCCTTTCTCGAGGTGGCGCCGGGCGCGGCGGCGAATGAATGGCTCGGCGACGCCGTCCATGCGAACGGCCGACATGAGCCGCGTCTGGCAGTTGAGCGACTCGAGCGCGTCTTGCAGCGCGAGGCCGTTGATCACCGTGGCGAGCATGCCCATGTAGTGGGCCGTGGCTTCTTGAATGCTGGAGTTGCCAGCGGTGAACTGAGCGCCGCGGAGGATATTGCCGCCGCCGATCACGATGGCAATCTGAACGCCGGTCGAGGCGGCGCGCTGGACTTGTGCCGAGATGTCGACGACTTCCTGCATGCTGATGCCGCGCTGGCCGGGCGGGGCGAAGCTTTCGCCAGAGAGTTTTAAGAGGATGCGTTTGTAGGGGCTTTGTGTAGACATAAAATCTGGCTGCAGGGTGGCATGCCCACGGCTTTGCGTGGGTATGGAATTGCCTGAATGTCCGTACCGAGGCATGGCCACTCAAAGCAGTGGCCATGGCACCCGACAAGCAGGCGATTCCAATTCTCGATTTGTTGGGTCTCTCGTGCAATCGGCAGGCACAAAAAAAGCCCCGGCTTTCGCCGGGGCCGCTGTTTTTACCACTAACTCGCCGATTTCTCGGCCGTCGTTTCGCCCAACTGCCAACGGGTGAACTTCTTCAGCTTCATCCCCCCGGCGGCGGCTACTTTTCCGACCGATTGCTTGTCGTCCTTCACGAACGGCTGCTCGCTGAGGACGTTTTCGGCGTAGAAGTTGCGCATCCGGCCTTCGATCATCTTTTCGATGATGTTGTCCGGCTTGCCTTCCTTCTTGGCCTGCTCGGTGAGGATCGCACGCTCCTTGTCGACGAGCGCTTTGTCGAGTTCGGCCGTGGTGGTCGCTTTGGGCTTCATCGCCGCGACGTGCATGGCGATGCCCTTGGCCAACTCATCGTTGCCGCCTTCGACTTCGAGCAGCACGCCGCTCTTGGCGTCGTGATGAACGTAGCCGCCGGTCGGTGTGTCGACGCGTTGGACACGGGCGAGCCGCAAGACTTCGCGCATCTTGCCTTCGATTTCGTCTTTCCAGTCGCGAAGGGTTTTGCCAGGCTTGCTGGGGGCCGGCTGGCCCCAGAGCTCGTCTGCTGTCTTCGCCCCCGGGCCGGTCGCGAGTTGTTTCGCGAGGTCGTTCGCGAGGGCAACAATTTCCTCATGCTTGGCGACGGGAGCGGACTCGACCTGGAGTTCGACGATTGCGCCGACGCCAGGATTGAGGCTGGTGTAGACGGCAATCCGGCCTTCTTCGGTTGGGCGATCCGAGCGAATGGCCATCAGCTTGATGCCTTTTTCGCGAAGGGTTTGCTTCGCTTTGTCGAAGTCGCCACCCGATTCCTGGAGCGCTTTTTTGCAGTCCATCATCGGAAGGCCGGTGTCGTCGCGCAGCTTCATGACCTGTGCTGCTGTAATTTCTGCCATGGGATTTACTCCTCGTGTATTTGTATTTGTGCTACTCGTTCCCACGTTCTGCGTGGGAACGCGAGACATCGACGCTCTGCGTCGAGTGAGATGATGTACTAAAACCCGGCCGAGACGGCCGGGCTATATATGCTATATAGCCGACCCCTGTGGGGTCGGATTGGGCAATACACCGACCGACTAGGCCATCACTACTTCAGCGCCTTCGGCAGCGTGTTGGCTGTCGACGGCGGCCTTGTTCTTGCCAGCCGCTACTGCGTCGGCCAGCATCTTCACGATCAGCTCGATCGATCGCATGCTGTCGTCGTTGC
>CAZGMU010000239.1:2703-7590 GCA_964526975.1 uncultured Planctomycetaceae bacterium | reverse complement strand
TATCTTTGCGCCTCTGCGTGAGCCTCTTTTGAAAAGGTTAACGGCATAGGGTGCTACCCGCGTGTGGCACTCGTATTAAACAACGCGCCGGCGTTCTTGGTCGAGCCGCTCGGCAATGAAACCGACCGCACGGGGCGCCATGCGGCTGGCGTACTCGAAGCTATGTCCGCCACCAACGGTTTCCAAATCGCACTCGAACGGCACGCCGAGCGAGCCGAGTTTCATCCGCAAGCGATCGGCCGAGTCGTGCCAACGATAGTCGGTCGGATCGCAGCAGAAGAACTGATTACGAGGCCAATTAAGGGGATGGATATGCAGCAGCGCGGTGTCTTGCCGGGCCTCCTCGGTGTCTCGATACAGATACTCCAAACCAGGATCGATTCCCTCGTCGATTCGCTTTTGAAAATCGATCGCCGGCGAAATCGCGGCGACGGTGGGAAACATGTTCGGATACTTATATGCCATTCGCAGCGCGCCCTGACCTCCCATGCTCACGCCCAACAGCGCGAGGCGTGGCGGCACGGCGCTCCAACGCTCGGCCACATACGGAACGACATGATCCAGCACATACGACTCGGCGGAAATATTGGGATCGAACTCGGGCCAGAGCCGCGCCGTCCACCAACTACGCTGCGTGACCGGCTCGATGACCCGCAGCCCATAGCGGTCGAACTCGCGGACGAATGCCGGGTAGCTCCGCAGCGAGGCCACTTCGCTGCAGTGCAGGTAAATAACCGTGTAATTATGCGGGCTGAGAGCAGCCGGCTCGTACGTGCGACAAATGTGGCCGGCCAGCTCGATTTTGGTCCAGGCGCCTGCAGGCGTGTTCATAAAGGCTGACTCAAAAGTAACGTCGACAGATAGGATTCACCACAGAGACACGGAGGACACAGAGAAGACAGAATATAGAGAGAGAAGAACACGAATCGCCCCTAATCTACGCGAACCAATCGGAATCAAGAATGAGACGGAGGCGGACGTAGTCTCGTCTTTGATATTAGCGGGGATTAGTGAAGATTAGTGTTCCCACCCTTTTGCAGCTATTCTCCGTGCCCTCTGTGTCTCTGTGGTTATTCTGGAAAATTGAGTTGGTTCCTTAGGCCATGCTGACCGGCCGCCCAGCGGCAGTCTAGTGGCCATGCTGTTTGCCGCGTAGAATGCCACGCACTGGCACCTGTGGACGGACGACTCGCGTGAAACAGATCCTCGATTCCAAACAGATTCGCGAAGGCGTGCGCCAGTTGTCCACGGAGGTAAAGGCGATCTACGGCGATCGCCCGCTGACGATCGTGGCGATCCTCACGGGCAGCCTCGTGCTGCTCGCCGATTTGATCCGCCAGCTAGAGATGCCGCTTCGGGTGGCGCTCGTCCAGGCGAGCCGGCTCCGCACGCCCGATGAGCCGCTCCGCGAGATGGTTATCTCGGCAGCGCTCTTGCCGAACCTCAAGGATCGCGATGTGCTGGTGATCGACGACATCTTCGACACGGGCCATACGCTGGTCGAGGTATTGGCTCAGTTGTTACAGCATGAGCCTGCCTCGCTGCGGTCGGCCGTGCTCATGCGCAAGGTGGGGCGAGCCGAAGTGCCAATCGCGCCGGACTTCGTGATGTTCGAGATTCCGGACGAATATGTCGTCGGGTATGGCCTCGATTATGAGGACCGCTTCCGCAATCTGCCGTACGTCGCGGCGCTCGAGCCAGATGATCTGACCCCCGTATGAAAGCGTTCATCTTTTCAAAACAAGCACATCATGGAGACACGTTAGACAACGAGACATCCCCATAGCGCAAGCCTCCTTGTCTCCCCCTCTCCCCGCCTCCCCCTCTCGCCCCTCATGCGCCGCGTACTACACATCATCGACTCGCTGGAACAGACCGACGCCGCGCATCAACTGCGCGTATTGGTGGAAGGGCTGAGATCGGACGGCGTCGAAACGCACATCGCTTCGCTCGACGCGGCGGGCGAAGCGTCCAAGGCAACCACGGCCGTTCCCATCACGACTTTAGGCCGCCGAACCACGATCGACCCACTGGCGTTTGGGCGACTAGTGCGGCTGATTCAACGATTCCAGCCCGACGTGGTGCATACTTGGAACCTGGATACGGCGATCTATGCCGGCGCGGCGCTCAAGCCGTGGCCGCAAAAGTGGCATGGCCGGGCGCGGGCCGCGCTCGTGAAGCCGGAGCATCCGAAGCTCGTGCTGGGGTTGTATCGCATCGAGCCCTGGAAGCCGGCCTGGCATTATTTTTTCGCCCGGCGATTGTCGGATCTGGCGGATCGAGTGGTGACGAATAGCCCGAGCGTTCATAAGTGGTTTACGACGCGAGGCTGGCCGAGCGAAAAGTTCATCGAATCGCCGGTCGGCGTGCCGCCCGCGCCGCCGAGTGATGTGTCGCGTGCAGAGCTTTTGCGCGAACTTCGTTTGCCCACGAATGCGAAGCTGATCGGCGTGATCGGTCGGCTGGTGCCGGAAAGCCGCACGAAGGACCTGATTTGGGCGGCCGACTTGTTGCGCGTGCTGCACGATAACTTGCGTGTGCTCGTGATCGGCGATGGTCCACTGCGATTGCCGCTGGAAGAATACGCGCGGCTGGCGAGCGATTTGGAGCACATTCAATTTCTGAGCGAGCGGTGTGACTTGCCTCGGATCATGCCTCACTTAGACGTGCTCTGGAACGGAAGTGAGAATGTGGGGCTTTCGCCTGCGATCATGGATGCGATGGAGGCCGGCGTGCCGGTCGTGGCGAGCGATACGCCGACGAATCGCGAGCTGGTCGTCGAGCGAGAGACTGGTTATTTGATCCCGTTGGGTCTCCGATCGGGGAGGGCAGTTCGCGCGCGGCATACGGATCAGATTTTCTCGAACGCCGAACTGGCATCGCGGTTGGGGGATGCGGCGCGGCGGCGCGTTGCGGAGCGGTTTGTTCCACGGCGGATGGTCGAGTGGCACGAGGAGTTGTATACGAGCGTTTGTGCTGAGTGATCGTTTGGCTTTTTTACACGTTGCCGACCGACCCGAGACGGGTCGGCTATATAGACCGGCCGTTCCGGCCGGGAAGTTCGTCTTGGCCCTAGTGTCCATTTCGTTAGAATGAGTGGTTCCTCAAGCGTTTTGTCGCTGACACGGAGTTCAGGGCGAGAGAGCGAGGTTCGCACATCAAGCGAGGATCGGCACGATGAAGGATGTTTTGGCCGTAGTGCTAGCAGGCGGAAAAGGGCAGCGGCTGGGCCCCCTGACGCGAGATCGGGCCAAGCCGGCCGTGCCGTTTGGCGGCATCTATCGCATCGTCGATTTCACGCTGTCGAACTGCCTCAATAGCGGCATCCGGCGGATTCTCGTGCTGACGCAGTACAAGGCGATGAGCCTCGATCGGCACATCACGCTCGGCTGGCGAAACTATTTGTGCCGCGAGCTGGGCGAGTTCATCGATGTCGTTCCGCCGCAGCAGCGGATCGACGAGCAGTGGTACCAGGGGACCGCCGACGCGGTTTATCAGAACATCTACACGCTCGAAAAAGAGCGGCCCAAGCATGTCGTCATTCTAGCTGGCGATCACATCTACAAGATGGATTACAGCAAAATGGTCGACTGCCACGAGCAAAGCGGCGCCGATGTGACGATCGCCGCGATGCGGGTGAAGGTGAAGGAAGCGGCCCGGCAATTCGGCATCATGCAAGTCGATGCCAACAATCGTGTCGTGGGTTTCGAAGAGAAGCCGGCCGAGCCGAAGCCGATCCCCGGCAATCCCGAGTACTGCCTGGCGTCGATGGGCATCTATGTGTTCAACGCTCATTATTTGTTCGACGAGCTTTGCAAAGATGCCACGCTGCCCGATAGCGCGCACGACTTCGGCTGGAACATCATTCCGTCGATGATTCGCAACTGCAAAGTGCAAGCGTTTCCGTTCATGGATGAAAATCGGAAGCGCGACGCCTACTGGCGCGACGTCGGCACGATCGACACGTACTACCAGGCCAACATCGAGCTGACGGGCGTCGAGCCGCAGCTCAATATGTACGATGACCACTGGCCGGTGCGGACGTATCAGCCGAATTTGCCGCCGTCGAAGTTCGTCTTCAAATCGGACGATCGCTGCGGCGCGGCGTTCGACAGCATCGTGTGTGGCGGAGCGATCATCTCCGGTGGTCAGGTGACGCGCACAATCGTCGGCCCGCAGACTCGCATCAACAGCTATGCCGAGGTCGAGGATTCGGTCATCTTTTCGCAGGTCAACATCGGCCGCAACGCGAAGATCCGCCGGGCGATTATCGACAAGGGCGTGTCGATCCCCGAGGGCGTTCGCATCGGCTTCGATCCGGAGGAGGATGAAGAGCGCGGGTTCGTCGTCTCGCCGGGCGGCGTGGTGGTGATCGGTAAAGCAGAGAATGTGGAGCCGCTGGTGGCGCAGTATGCGTAACGAGCTCAAGGGTGTAGCTGGATTCGCCAGAATTCAGACAAAGCCCGGTAAGTATCTGAATTCTGGCGAATCCAGCTACGATTGGCACGTCGAGGACACCCCCCGCGTATCCGGCCGAGACGGCCGGGCTATATAGCCGACCCGTTTCGGGTCGGTAGCCTTAGAAACCGACGTGTATCGCCGTGCGTGGGTAGCGGTGATAGTGGCCGTAGTAGTAGGGCCGGGGGTGATACCAGTACGGGTATGGCCGATAGGCGGGCGTTACGATCACGGCTGGCGGAGGGGGCACCTCGGCGACGATCGTAGGGCCGATCGGCGGCGCGCCGGCTACGTAGCCGCTGCCGGCGCTCATCTGTTGGGCGGCGAGCACCACTCGATCGCTCACGCCTTGCTGACGGAGCGCGATCAGCGACTGCGGGCTCAGGTCGACTCGCGTGCCGCGGGAGCGCATCGTGCTGATGATAATGT
>CAZGMU010000239.1:0-2693 GCA_964526975.1 uncultured Planctomycetaceae bacterium | reverse complement strand
CGCGCGTCATTTGAATGAGGTCCACATCGGTGACCGCCATGGCGGCGGATTGAGCATTCATTTGGCCGACTGCCGCTGCGCCTTGAGCGGCGCGGCGTTCGTCGGCGGCATCCTTCGAGCGGCCGAGCAGATTTCCCGCGACCGCGCCGACGCCAGCGCCAATGAGAGCGTTTTGTCCCGTATGCTTGCCGCCGCCGATCACGGCCCCGGTGACCGCACCGAGCGCGCCGCCGAGGAACGTGCCCGAGGCGGTGTCGTTGTGATAGTAGTCGGGCGCTGGTTGGTAGTAGTACGGCTGGGCGCTGGCCGAGCGGTTGAAGCCCAGGCCGACAACGATGGTGGCAACCGCGAGCGTTGCGAGGAACGATTTACGGATCGTGAGCGAGCGCATGGCGGGACTCTCTCTTTCCTGGGTAAGCCTCATCAAGGCCAGGGCGTATCGCGTGTTTTCGCGAAAAATACCCCTATTCTTTATCGACCAACGGGGAGGCGAATGTACTGAAATGAGGGCCTGGGTGCCAGCGGAGTTTGGGGCGGTAAATGCGGTAGAAACGGCAGGGGCCCCGCCTTTTGGTGGAGGTGATAGCAGGATTTTTTGCAAGCACTAACCGCAATGGACTGGTCGCTTAAGCGACCAGTCCGAACAACCAAGTGGTGGTGTTTGCGCTTTGATGAGGGCGCGAGCGGCTTAGGAGTGATTTTCCGATACCGGCGGGGAATCGGCGTCGGCGGCATCATCGACGAGCTCGTTGGGCGGCGACTCGGGGGGGCCGTTTGTGATGCGACCAGGGTCGATGCGCTGCTCCAGCTCGTAGAGAATCTGATCCGTTGGCTCGCGCACGAATTTGAAGTCGTCGACCACGAATGTTTTGCGGCGCCCGTCCGCCACATACGTCACTTTAGCAATGCCTTTGTCGCGCCATTTTCGCTTGTTGACTTCCTCGACCTCGTCGTATTGGAACGACTGGCCCCAGCTCGACGTAATGCCTGTTTCGTTGGCCTCGATCCAGCGACCGCGTGCTCGAATGGGAAGGGACAACAGGAACAGGCCAGCCAAACCAGCGATGGCTGCTTGCACGTATTGCGTGAAGACCTCGGGAATGCCCTTGATGCCCCGCTCGTGCATGTACTTCATCCACTCGTGGCGTGGCTTCTCGTCGGCCAATCGCTCGAATTGATCGGCGCTCATCTCGTTGTGCTTGGGATCTTCGAAGATCGATTTGTAATCGGTCTTGAATTCGGAGAAGCCTTGGACACGTTGGGCCGGATAACTCACCAGGCCGTCGTAGAGAGACCATAGTGCGAAGCCGATGGCGACGATTCCCATGATGAAGAACCGCCGAAAATAGCGAGGATCGTTATCCGCACGAATGGGCATCGCTCAACCTTTTAACCGAAATCTGGCCAATGAAAAAAGTGGGCGCGGGAGCCGCGCCGGTGATTGGCTGATTGTAACCAAAATTGAGAGAGGGGGCAGGGCTGGGGTCTAGGCGTCACGCTGTGCCGTTAGCCTTAAAAGGATCTCACGCAGAAGCGCTAAGGCGCAAAATAAGGAATGGAACCACGGAGGCACAAAGATCATGAAGAAGGAAGAATGAGCCAGGTCTTTTATACAGTTACTTCTACTTCCAAAATTCTTCGTGCCCTTTGGGCCTTTGTGGTTCCATTCATTCTTGTCTTTGCGCCTTAGCGCCTCTGCGTGAGTCTCTTTCGAAAAAGGTTGGCAGCCGTACCGGGGGCACTATTTGGTCGTGGTGTCGCTCGGTTTCTTGGCCGTTTGGTTGGCAGGCGCGGCTGAGGTCAACTGGAGCGACTCGATCAGTTCGCGGTCGGCGTTGCCCACGCGCTCGAGCATCTGTTTTTCGATCGTGATGGCGGCCGACACCCGGTTGCCGCTTTCGGGGGCCAGCAGATAATAATGCCATTCGACGGGCAATTCTTCGACCAGCCCGCGGGCAACGACCTCGTAGCAGTACAGGCCGGCGGTGTTTTGAAATTGCCGGCTGGAGACCAGTTCGCCGAAGCTCTTGCCGAGCGAAAGGGTGATGTCTTTCTGGAATTCCTCGAGCGTTGTCTGCCGTCCGGCGGACCTGGGTGGCAGCTTGGTCACGGTGCATTGGGCCACGAGATCGCCGCCGTCGACGCGGCGGAGCGTAATCGCCTCGCGGCGTTCGGCCGTGACGTACCATTGGCGATCGTGCTTCACGCGAAAGCCCAAAGCCGACGATTCGTACAGCAGATCGCGAAGCGGAGCATGTGCGGCATCGGTCGCTTTGGCGACCGCGTCGTCGGTCAAATGCGATGACGTTTCGATCGGGTCGATTTTGATCTGCACCTTGGCCACGGCATCGAGGCCGGGCGTCGCGCCGCCGATCGAGCGTTTTTCGCGAATCGCCAGATTGAGCCGCGTGATGCGACGATGCTTGCGATCGTAGAGGGCAATGCCGCGGACTTCTTGCTGCGTTGCCGCGCCGTCGGCCGTGCCGTGAACGTCGCCAGAGAGGCGAATCTTGGCGAAGTTTTCGTTGAACTCGTCCAGAATGGATTGAACCTCGCACACGGCAATGGTGTCGAATGTGAGCAGCGCGCTCATGACCGAGGCGTCGTTGGCCCAGGAATCGCCTTCCGCGACAGGTTGTGTTGGCAGGAGGCGATCGACCGAGATGCTATTGCCGACGACGTCGATCAGGTCG
>CAZGMU010000238.1:0-7622 GCA_964526975.1 uncultured Planctomycetaceae bacterium | reverse complement strand
CGGCGCCGCCGAGCATCGGTTGATAGGGGACTTGTTCCTGGATGATATATCCGCCCCAGGTGGCCTGAGCCATTGTCTCGTCGGGCGTGACGCAATACGGCGCTTGCGCGGCGGCTGGTCGACTGAGCGCCAGAATCGATAGCAGCACGAAGAACGGTCGCATCAGCATGTGGGTGGATAAATGATGATGAGAGCCGTTTTTAGAAACTGACGCCGGTGCGGAGCATGATCGTGTCGTTCGGCTTGAAGTTGGGCGGATCGCCCGAGCGGAAAACGATTTCGCGGTCGAACACATAGCCGAGCTCGATGTGGCCGCGGATGTGGGTTTGGGTTTCCCATTCGAGGCCGCCGATGGCGCGGATATCGTTGTAGTCGATTTGGTCGTCGGTGGTTTGCCGCTCGACAGTCCAGGAGCCTCCGCCGTATTCGCCGGCGACATACCACCACCACTTGGTGTTGCCGACTGCGGACATGAATTTGCGCACCTTGGGATTGGGGAACACCAGATACATGTCCCAGTCGGGCGTGGGACGGTAGTAAAAGCCGGCCACCGGGAGGAGCTTGATATCGACGCGGTCGAGGTAGACGAGGCCCAGGCGGAGGTCGAGGTTAGGCGAGAGGGCCATGGTTCCGACGCCGCGGCCGAGCAAGCGAAGCGAATCGGAATCGACGTTGTTGAAATCGCTCCAAACGCCTGGTTGCAAACCAAGTTCGCCGCCGAGCCATTCGTTGCAGCGGGGGAACCAGGCGAAGTCGAGGTAGGCGGCGTACAGTCGTGGCGGCAAGTCGGGGCCGCCCGCTGCGGGCGGAGGGCCGGGGAACGGCGGTCCGCTGACCGGCCCTTGGAGCCAATCGGTTTGGAAGCCGGGCGTTACGAGCAGCGGCGTTTCGATGTTGCCGAACATGGGAAACGCGAACGTGGCGGAGAGCTCGACTTCGTTGTCGCCGAAATCGCTTGTATCGCCACTTTTGCCGTAGAGCCATGTGTACTCGAAGCTGATCTCTTGCAGTAGGCGTTGGGTTTTGGCCCAGTAGGTTTCGCCGGCCGTGGTGATGTCGTAGGGAGCGGGTTGAAACGGCGGGGCCGGTTGTTGCAAGTAAGGCGCTGGTTGCCCGGCTGGTGCGGCACCATAGGGCGCGGCAACTGGCGCAGCAGGCGCGATCGAGCCGCCGCTGGTATAAGGATCGAATGCTGGCGGCGGGCCGACCGCCGCAGGAGAGTAGGCTGGCGGCGGCGCGGAAGTGTACGCTGGTGGAGCGATCGGAGCCGTTGATGGTGGCGCTGTGTACGCCGGAGGGGGCGCATACGACGGGGCAGATGGGGCGTACGTCGGCGGCGGTGCAGCGGCGCTCGGCGCAGTGGCAGGAACCGAGTACGGACTTGGCTGAACTGTATATGGGCTTGGCTGCACCGTGTAAGGGCTTGTCGATTGTACCGGTTGCACCGGCGTGGGAATCGCGACACGTTGCGCCGCAGTTGGTGTTGCCAGCAATGATAGAAGGCAACTTGCACCCAGGGTCCGCAGAAAAACTTTCGAACGACGCGCAACTTGGGATTGTCCTCGCAGTTGGGCGCGTGCGCAAGCGGATTGGCGGATGAACTGGTTCAACGTGTGGTCCGTATCACGTTGGGAGAAAAGGTTTGGCGCCGTGCGGCACGGGCGCGACGAACTAATTAGCAATGAGGGCAAGGCGCGTCAAGAGAATGCGGCAGATATTGCCGAATGCTGGCAGGAGAAGTCAAGAGTCTAGGGTCAAGAGTCAAGAGCCAGAATACATACGTCTGGCTCTCGACTCTTGACTCTCCGCTCTTGACTCCCTTCAGAAGGGAGTTGATAGCATGAATGCTTGGGAACGGATTCAAACGTATCATCGCTTGCTGCGATATCGCTATCATGACGAGCGGGCTGAGTTGCGGTTTCTGCTGCGGCGGCAGTACGAGGGGGGATCGGTGCTCGATGTGGGGGCGCATCGGGGGGAATACAGCTATTGGCTACATCGCCAATTTGGCACCGGTACTCGTGTGGTGGCGTTTGAGCCGCAGCCGGAGCTAGCGAAATATCTTGCCGATTTCAAGAATGCGTTTCGCCTCGATCGATTGTCGGTCGCGCCGGTCGGATTGTCGTCGCGGAGCGGCACGATGCGGATGCATCGGCCACGATCACGATGGGCGGCGGCAAGCGTGGACCAGTATTGCAACGACGACGCGGAGACCGAGGTTTTCGATGTCTCGGTGACGACGATCGATGAGTATTTGGAGGCGCATCCCGAGCTGCGGCCGGTGCGGTTTATCAAGTGCGACGTGGAGTTTCATGAAGCGGAGGTGCTAGCCGGGGCGGCGCGAATTCTGAAAGAAGATCGGCCGGAACTACTCGTGGAGTGGTCGACGCCACGGCGATCGTATCGCGAGAGGCTATACCGTTTGATGCAGGACGCCGGCTACTCGGTGTTCCAATTCGAAAGCGGAAGGCTCGCGCCGTGCGTGTCGGCCGAGCGGCATAGTCCGCCGTCGTGGGAGCTGGGGCCGAATTATGTGTTGATGCCACGGGAGGCGGCGGGGATGTTGGCAGCGTGAGCGTTTTACTTTGCGGACCACGTTTCTCCGACACTGGCCAACGCCAGACGAATAGTTTCGTCGTCCAAGTAGAAGCCTGCGTCTCTGAGTGCCTGCATCGCTTTGCCGACGGACGGAAGGAGCTTTTGCTTTTTCGCTAGAAGGATGATACCTAGCGTTCCGATTGTTTGCACGCCAATCGTCTTCGCGCATCGACGCGCTGCGGCGTCATCCAACACGGCCAATGCGGGGCTTTTTTCCAGCGCGATCGCAAGGACAGCTTCTTCGCCTCGGCCGAGCGCCCACTCCATTAGTCGTGGAGGGATTTGCAGTGGATTCGCTCGCGTGCCCCAGTCGGATTCGATTAGTTTTCGTGCGGCGTCCTCGGTAGGACCAGCGGAAAGTTCATTGGCTACCGCTTCAGGAATGATCAACTGGCGGCTTAAGTTTAGCAGTAGGTCGGCATGGCCGACCTTGGCCAACGCAATGAGGGGCGAGGCATTGCAGACCCATACGTCAATCACGCTCGGCTTCTCCGATTATTTCATTCGCCTCGTATTGGAACGGAGTGACGCTGAACCGTCCGAGGGCATGGATGAATTCGGCGCGCGATAATCCTGCGATGTCGGCAGCGCGTTCTTGTGATAGCTGGCGCAGCTCATACCACTTTACGGCGGCTGCCAGACGGATTTCTTTGGCAAATTCTTCGGGCGATTTGCGCAGAGCCGCTAATGCGGGTTCAGGCACCTCGATTGTCATTCGTACCATGGGGCGTCCTTAAAATGATCGTACGGCACAGTCTATTGTAGCAACAGTACAAGCTGTAGCTGGATATGTATTGATTGCACGGGCAGCGGGGTCGTCGACGCGCGAATAATCGCGCTATTTTTGCGTCGAAGATACCGGTTCAATTGTGTTGATATTAGTCAGCGACAAAAGGCGTATCTTTGGTCGTGCTGAGTCATTTTCATACACGCCTATCGCAACGACTTCGTCGCCGATGATTGCATCATTCGGGCGACGGACTTCATGCGTGGGACCGTTACTCATATGAACGCGTACTGGAACGAACGGTTGCATTTTCAATATCGATTCAAGCTCGTCTGCCGACATAGACGGTTTTCCATAGTTGGAGGACTGCCAGTTAAATTATAGCATCTTCGACGTCGCCAATACGCAAACCATTATGAAGCAGGTCGATGGTCAGAGCCGCCTCTGATAATTACCTCTTATTCCAGGGAGGTTGGTACAGCCAAATCAAAAGTCGCTCCAAATCCGCGAGTCGAGTGGCATCGGAATGGACCAGCCACTTCGCTCGTACATGTTCTTTGATAAACTTCCGCCGTTCTAGTCTGTTAGGTAAGCGATCGGCAAGCGCTCGTTGAATTGCGTGACTTTCATCCCCAGAAATGTGCTTGCAGAAGCGGTCGTACAAATCCTTTGCTATTCCTACGTATGCTATCGTCGTGTACTCATCAAATAATATATAAACGCCTGCTTCCTTCGGTGGGCGCGTCTCGCCGAGAGTGATGGCAGGCGTTTGAAGCAGCGAGCGAATTTCACCGGCAAACTGTTCCCATCGACGTTGCAATAATGTGTCGATTGAGTCGTTCATGATTCAGGCTTGCCTAAGATCAGCGCGTCCAACTCCTGCTTCAACCGCGGCAGAATCGTATCATACGAAAATTGCCCCAGCGTTTCGCTGCGTTTCTTCAGGTTGACGTAGTTCGGCCCGCACCAGAGGCCGAGGTCGGCTTCGTCGGTTTCTCCGGGGCCGTTGACGCGGCAGCCCATCACGGCGATTGTGATTTTGTGATCGCGGGCGTACTCGGTCATCCGTTTCACTTCTTCGGCCAATTCGACGAAGGCTTCGTTTTCGACGCGCGAGCAACTGGGGCAGCTGATGATGTTCATCGTCGGGAGGCCGTAGTCGACGACCGAGCGGACGCGGCCGGCGGCGATGTCGGCGAGGATGCCGCGTCCGGCGGCGATTTCTTCCGGCTTGCGATCGTTTGGCACCGTGAGCGAGACGCGGATCGTGTCGCCGATGCCGCGACTGATGAGTTGCTCGAACGCGATGCGGGTTTTGATGATGCCGTCGGGCGGCAGGCCGGCTTCGGTGACGCCGAGGTGGAGCGGTACGTCTGGCCGGGCTTCGGCGAAGCGGCGGTTGACTTCGATTACTTCGCGCGGGTCGGAGTCTTTCAGCGAGACGCAGTAGCGTGTGAAGCCGATGTCGTCGAGCAGGCGGCAGTGGTCGAGCGCGCTGTCGAGCATTGGGGAGAGTTTGTCCGATGGATCATACTTCGCTTGCTGGGCAGGGTCGACGCTGCCACAGTTGACACCGATGCGCATGGCGCAGTCGTTGTCGCGAGCGATGCTGACGAGATACTTCACCTTTTCTTGCCAGGGCTTCTCGCGCTCGTGGTGGTAGAGGTGGCCTGGGTTGTAGCGGAGCTTGTCGACGTGCGGAGCAATCTTTTCGGCGAGACGGTAATTCTCTTGCAAATCGACGACGAGGTTGGCCTTGGTCTGCTTGCGAATTTCGGCGATGGCCTCGGCCTCGGCCGTGTTGTCGACGGCGATGCGAACGACGTCGGCCCCGGCGGCGACCAGCGCGTTGGCCTGGGCGACGGTGGCGTCGATGTCGCGCGTTTGCGTGGCCGTCATGCTTTGGACGGCGATCGGATTGCCAGCGCCGATCGTGATCGTACCGATGCGGACAGAGCGGGTGGGATTGCGCGTAATTGTAGTCATGGAAAGTTTTGTCCGCAGATGAACGCAGATAGTCGCAGATGAAGAAGATTGGGTCGAGCCATCTGCGTTAATCTGTGCGCATCTGCGGATAATATCATTTTATTCCCAAACGGCAGAGCCAACACGAACGATCGTTGCTCCTTCTTTGATGGCAATTTCGAAGTCGTCGCTCATGCCCATCGAGAGTTCGTCGAGTTGGATGCATTCGGGGGCAGCGGGCTTCAGACGATCGCGCAGCTCGCGGAGGGAAGCGAAGTTGCGCGCCGCGACATCGGCGCCGCCTTCGAGCGCTGCCATCGTCATTAGACCGCGGATGGCGATGTGTGGGTAGTTCGGTGCGGCGGCGAGGAGTGGTTCGACGTCGTCCGGGACCAGGCCTGTTTTGGCGGATTCGCCCGAGGTGTTAATTTCCAGCAGGACATTGACGGGTAGTGCTGCGTTGCCGATTTGGGACCACGCCTCGTTGATGGCGGCGAGGAGTCGTTCGCTGTCGGCGCTGTGGATGAGGGTGACGAGAGGGAGAGTGCGGGCGACTTTGTTGCGTTGGAGATGGCCGATGAGGTGCCAGTGGATGGGGGACGGGGTGGCGGGAGCCCTGGTCGCTGAAGCGACCAGGCCGTTGAGGGCGGGGGACTTTTTCCAGAGTTCTTGGGGGCGGCTTTCGCCGAGGTGGTGGCAGCCGGCTTGGACGAGTTCGACGGCTTGTTGAGTGTCGACGTATTTGGTGACGCCGACAAGTGTGATTTCATCAGCGCGGCGGCCGGCGGATTCGGCGGCGCGGGCGATTCGTTCTTGGACTCGGTGGAGATTGTCGGCGATGGACATGGGGGGAATAGTCAGGAGCGGAGAGTCAAGAGTCGAGAGCCAGAACCAAGTTTGAAGATAACCTTCGGCGGCCCCGGATCAGGAGCCGCGCGCATCATTCTGGCTCTTGACTCTTGTCCCTAGACTCTCGACTCTCATTCTACACCGCTTCGATCTCGACCCATTTCTTGAATTTGCCGCTGGAGGGGAAGGGGCCGGCGGTGAATTCGCTGGAAATATTTACACCCAGGACGGTGCGGTTGCCGGCGGGGCCAAGCGAACGGTAGAAGAGCCACTGGCCGTTGCCGGATTGGGCGCGGTAACCGACGGCGACATCGGGTGAGACGATGTCCAGATTTTCGCCGATGGTGAGCTGTCGCCAGGTGCGTTCGTCTTGGAGCCGCTTCGGGTCGAAATCGATGACGAGTGGGCAGCAGAGGGCGCTGCCGTGGGCTTCCTGCGTAAGAATGAGCCGGCCGCCGCGTGAGTCGAGCGTTCCGCCGCGGGGGTCGGCACGCCATTCTTTGAGGCCCGCGGGCATGATGGCGGCCCGAATTTTTCGGCCGGCGAGGATGCCGTCGCGAGTTTCTGCTTCGGGTTCCCAACGGATGTGGTTTGCAAGCGGCAGGTCGGTCGTATGACGAATCGTGTGGGCTGAGCCATCGTTCGATACGATGGAGTCGGCGAGATAGAGGACTTTGTCCTTGTAGCCGATGAGTAGTTGACGTTCGAGGCGGAGACCCGCGGTGAGGTTCCGGCCCAGTTCGACGAGGCTGTAGAGCGGACCGTGTTCCCAGCAGAGTTGTTCCCAATCGCCGGTGGGTTGTGCGAGCTTGCCGTCGCAGAGGGTTTCGAAATCCCACAAACCGGCAAGGAGTTTTTCGCCAGCGATGGAGAATTCGATTTGCATATCGGTGGCGACATACGACGTGGCGAGTCGTGTGCCGGATTGAGACCAGTCGCTGGCCATGACGGTGATGCCGGCCCAATCGGAGTTGAGCGTTGGCCGCGGGAGCTTCGATGGATCTGGTCTCAGATGAGGGCACAACACGCCGCGCGGCAATGCGACGGCGGCAGCGGCTACGTCGCCCTGATCGCCACCTAAGCGGATGGCCATGGCGAACAGGTCGCGAGTCCAGGCTTTGCAGTTTGCGCCACCACTGTCGGTGTGGGATGCGGGTGAGGTGAGAAGAAATCGGCCATTCTTGTCGACGAGGCGAATTGCGTGTCGCACAAGCCACTGGTACTGCAGGCTGGCTGCACGTGACCAGGGGCCGCGTTTTGTTTGCACGCCAAGCCAAGTGGAGCGTGTCCAGCAAGCGAAAAGTGGGCCGAGGACGGGGAGCAATCGCGCGTCGGGCAGGCCACGGCCATCGGTGAGCGCGCAGATCGCTTCGGAAAGTGTTTCGCTGGCGGGGGCCCGAAGCGAGCGTGTCGCATGCACTTCGGGGAAAAGATAGCTGAGCGCCAAGGGTAGCTCACCGGCCAGGAGTTGCTGGCGAACGAC
>CAZGMU010000237.1:0-7636 GCA_964526975.1 uncultured Planctomycetaceae bacterium | reverse complement strand
TATCTGAGCCCACGCAAAACCAACGTACATAGCCCGGCCATCTTGGCCGGGTCGTTCCATATTTGCTATCCAACCGCTTGCGGTTTAGCGCGACTTTTTAAACAAGGCCGCTATCCGACCCAAAATGGGTCGGCTATATGTCGATTCGCCTAGCGAACAGCGATTACTTCGAAATTGGTATCAAACTTTCTTGGTACCGCTCCAACACGTCGCGCGGCTCCAGGTTGAAGATCGCCTTCCCTTGCGTCGTCCATTCTCGTCCGTTATGCGTAAACACGGCCGTCGCGGCTCGCAGGTTGCCGACTGCTGCTACGTCCTCCATCCCTCCTCCTTCGATCGCCTCGAAGCCGATCGTCACGCCGACCAATCCCACAATCTCGCCATTCGCCCGGTCACGCCCCAACGTCAGCCCCTCCTGAAACGCACACTGCTTCCACTTCAGCCCCCGCGGCTTGTCGCTTAGCGAAGCATCGTGAAAAAACTTCGATTCCAGTGCCTGCCGATCACGGGCAAACTCCCGTATGGCTCGCCCCACGCGCAGAACAAACAATTTCGGCCTCACCATCGCCCAGCCAAGCCATGCAATCAGCGCGGCGGCGAGGATCAACACTCCGAGAATATAAGCCAACACAATGAGCGACCGCGTTCATAAGAAACGCCCGGCGAGCCTGTCACGAGAGCGGGCATTCGGCCGTGCGGGAACACGTCGCTACTCTAACACGAACCGCCTCAGCGTTGAACAGGCGGAGCCGTAAAGAGCGGCCTCACCGGTTCGCCCGCTGGTTCGATAGCCGGTGCAACAGTGGGCTCGACGATCGGCTCCGGTTCTGGCATTGCTGCGGTCTCACCCGCTACTGCCGGAGCTAGTTCGACTGGCCGCGTTCCCACTGGGGCTGTTGCAGGCTGTGGCCAAGCTACCGGTGCTGTCGGCACGTCGCCTTCCATCACGCTCGGCGATTCGGCAAATCGGCCGCCATTGTCGCAGCTTGCGCAGCCGTAATAGGGTGTGGGCGCGTAAGGCAAGCGAATTGGTTTGCCCCATCGCCAATTGTCGTGCTGGATTGGCCCAAGCATCCACGGGGCATGATAGCCGCCCCCAAACCCATGCCCCGTCCGCTGACCAAAATTGCTGGGCACGTTCCAATACCCGGCCCCTTGCGCCGGTTCATTGCCACTCACGCTTCCCACGAAAGCACAAAGCACGGCCAAATACAGACTCAAAACTTGCCGGCGCATGGGAATATTCCTCATAGCGAAACGAGAGCATACAACAGGGCCCTCCGAGACTCATCGAACCACGCCCTGAAAAACAATCAAAGAAGCCCTCCAAAGCGTCTCGCCTTACCCAAACGCTACGACCGCTACCACAACCGTCAGCTTTCGGCAGAAGCCAGGGGCTCAAGGATTACAGCACAGTAAAAACAACCACTTCTCCGCGCCCCCTCGAATCAGTCGTTGTAGTTATGTCGCTCCAGATACTCGGTCATGAAATGCCGAGAAATAAGCCGGTCCACATCAAAGATATGGGCCAATAGTGCCGCTCGAATCCACATTCCGTTGCGTGCCTGTCGGAAATACATGGCCCGGGGGTCGTTGTCGATCTCTTGCGGAATTTCGCCAAAGTGTTGATCTCGCGGGAAGGGATGCAAGATCGGGGCGTACTCCTTCATCCGGTCGACCAATTCCGGCGACAGGCAATACCGCGAGAAATCGATCTGGGAGAGCGACGCGGCATCCGCCGGATTGTTGTGCTCTTTCTGAATTCGCGTCATGTACAGCGCGTCGAGTTGCTCGATCACCGGCTTGCCATCGAGCATTTCGTCGAACGAATCGAACTCGTAGAATCGCACATTTCGATCCACCAGCCGCTCGCGCATATCCTCGCGCATCGACAGCGTCGGGTGGTCGGGCGACACGAACACCATTCGGGCGTTTTCGTAAAGCGCCAGCAGCATCGCCAGCGAACGCACAGTGCGACCGCGGCCAATATCGCCGCAGAACCCGTAGGTCTTATCCGCCAGCCCCTTCGTCAGCCCGGGGTAGCCCTTACGCTCACGCAATTCTTCCAATCGGTTGGCCGCCGGCGAATCCTTCGGGCTGTCGAATTGGAACGATCGCTGCAGGGTGTAGATATCCAACAAAGCCTGCGTTGGGTGCTCATCGGCCCCCGATCCGGCGTTCACGATCGGCACGGTCCGATTACCACTCTGCTCCAAGTCGTTCATCAAGTAAGCACACGACTCGGCCAACCGCGCGATCGGGCTCCGCATGATGATCACATCAAAATAGCTGCTGAACATTCGAATCGAGTCGAACCGCGTTTCACCCTTCGTTTCCGAAGAGGTGCTCGGGTCGCGCACTTCGTTGCACGTCATGCCCAAAATCTGACACGCAGCCGAGAACGACAAAAACGTACGGGTCGACGGCTGTGTAAAGTACAACATCGCTCGCCGATGCGGCAGCAAATTGATCAAAAAATCCTGCCCGGCGCGGCTCTTTGAAAGAATACGGATCATATCCGCAATGCCGCCCAACTCATCGAGAAATGGGGCAGTGAATTGGCCGGAAAAAATCACGTGCCGGATCCGCCCGTTTCGCTCGAACTCGGGCGATTTCATCCGCACAGGTCGCTGTAAACGCGACTCATACAGGTCGAGATCTCGCTCGTCCTGCGTTTTCGGCCGTTGCATCGTGGGGGCGCTCGACATATCTCACCGGCTGCCGTGCCAAGAAGGAATGCGTTTCACTTTTTATCGCACGCCAGTACAGCAGCCGTCAAGTCAGCACCACCGCCTAACCGGCCAAGATGGCCGGCTATTTATATAGCCGACCCATCTTGGGTCGGTCACCCTGTACTCAATATTCAATCCGCCACCCGCCACCGCACTTCAAACAATCGCGTCATCGCCAACACCAGCACCGAGCAATACAGAATCGACCATCCCACAAATCCAAAAAACACTCGCAAATCCGAATTGTCGACCACTGCCGCCCCCACTGCCCGCGCATCCTCCGATTGAATATCCAGCGGCAGCGCAAACGTCGCCGAAAACGGACTGATCATCCCCAGCTTCTCCACTACCGCGGCCTGCGTCGTCCCCTTGTAAAATGTCTCGGCGAAGAACTTTACGGCCACCGGCGCGGCAAACATCACGACGATAATCAAATACGTCGAAATCAGGCTGGCCGACGTCTTCTGAAAAATCGTCGAGCAAAACAACGCCGTCACGGCCGTGATCACGCACGTCAATGCCACGATCAGCACATAGCCGGCCATCGTCGGGAGATGGCTCCAAAACGGCCACGGCATCAAGCATGCCAAAAATACCGGCCAAAGCAAAAATGACGTCAGTACGCTCGACACGCGTAGGCCCGAAAGCAGCTTCCCCCACAACATCTGCCACGGGGTCACCAGTGTCACGAGCAGCAAATCGAGCGTTTGCCGCTCCCGCTCGCTCGTCACGCTTCCGGCCGAAAACACCGGTCCCACGAGCATATTGAACAAGATCACGTACGAGATATACCACGCCGCCCAGGCCGGCACGATATACAAACACGCCGCCATTACGAATAGCGCCAAGAACATGCTGATCTGAATCACCAGCCGCAGCATCAGCGTTCCCTGACTGAAGATTTCGCTCCGCATCTCCTTGTCGTAGATCGGATTGACGCCTTCCTCCAGAAACGTGGTCCGCTTCGGCGGCGCGAAGAGCCTATCGGGAAACTCGTCGCGCTTGATGTAGAGCCCAACGGCGTCGCGAGCCTCCGTCTCCAGATCGATAACTTCTTTTCCCTCGCTCCCCAGGTCGGGCGGATAAAGCAGCCGCTGGCAGGCGTCGTGCCACATCATCGCTCCGATCGACAGACACGCGATCGGCACCACCGTCACGGTCATCAGCAACCGCGCCTGGCCAAGCTGCTCCATCTGGTTCCACATCAGCACACAGACCACCGCCAGCGGCAAAATCATAAGATACGACACCACGAGCGACGCACTGGTCCTCTTGAAGTAGCTGCTAGCCCACAAGCTGATCATGCCGAACAACCCGACAGTGCATATCATCGCCAAATACGCGGCCAACACCTCGTACAGCGACACTCCCCCCAGCGGCAAGCAGAGCATCACGATCGGCAGCGAGCAGATTATGAGAATGCCTAAGTGGCAGAGCGCTGCGAACAGCTTGCCCAGCACGATCGCCCCCGGCCGTAGCGGCGTGGCCAGCAGCATTTCGTAGCTCATCCGCTCCTTCTCGCCGGTGATCGCTCCCGCGGCAAAGCTCGGCGCCATCATCGACGCCAACATAAACTGCCCAAAGAAAAACAAATTCACCAGCCGCTTCGCCGCCGTCGGTTGCGCCAAATCCAACCGCTGCTCCTGCGGCCAAGCCAGGTAAACCACAATCCCCAACAACGCGACATAGATAAACAAAAGCACAAACGCCCGCGACATCCGCAGGTTTGTGAGAAGCTCGCGCTGGAGGACGGGATTTTCGCGTAGGTACATGATGAGGAGCGAGGAGTAAGCGACGAGGAACGAGATTTACTCACTCCTTGTACTCGGTTCTCCGTACCGAGTACTCAGTACAAACGTACTCTGCCTAATAGTTCCTCGGGCGTACCCGAGCCTGAACTCGGCTTGGCAGCCCTTGAATTCGCAAGAACCCTTCCGCATCGGTCTGGTCGTAGCTACCGCCACCTTCCATGCTGGCGATCGCCGCATCGTACAGGCTGTTCGGGCTCGTCCGCCCGCGCACCAGCACATTCCCTTTGTACAACCCCAGCGTCACTTCGCCGTTCACTACTTGCTGGACTTCTCGCGAAAACGCCATCAGTGCGTCCATCTTGGCGACGTACCAAAAACCATAGTAAACCATCTCCGCCACCTCGGGCGACAACCGATCGCGCAGATGGACTGTATCGCGATCCACCGTCAATTGCTCGATCGCCAGATGGGCTGCGTACAGCGTGGTCATCCCGGGCGACTCGTACACGCCACGGCTCTTCATTCCCACAAACCGATTCTCGCAAATATCGATCCGCCCCACGCCATTCCGCCCAGCGATCTTATTCAACTCCTCCACCATCTCCAGCGCACTCAGCCGCTTGCGGTTTAGCGTCACCGGCACTCCCTTCTCAAACCCAATCGTCACCTCCTCAACCTTATCCGGGGCCTCCTGCGGCGACACCGTCATGCCGAAATCAATGATCGACACGCCATCCACCGCCGGATCTTCCAGCTCACCCGCCTCGTAGCTGATGTGCAAACAATTCTCATCCGAGCTGTACGGCTTCGAGATCGACGCCTTCACCGGAATCTTCTTCTCCGCGCAGAAGTCGATCATCTCTTTTCGGCCCGGGAACTTATCGCGATATTTCTTGATGCGCCACGGCGCGATGATCTCGACCTCTGGCTCCAGCGCCTCGGCCGCCAACTGGAATCGGCATTGGTCGTTCCCCTTCCCCGTCGCTCCATGAGCAAACGCCTTCGCACCCACCTCACGCGCCACCTGCAAGCACACCTTTGAAATGAGCGGCCGGGCAATCGACGTCCCCAGCAGGTAAATCCCCTCGTACTTCGCCTGCCACGAAAGGACTGGGAACGCGAAATCGCGGCAAAGTTCTTCGCGTGCATCCACAATCCGAGCCGAGGCCGCCCCGCAATCGCGGGCCTTCTTCAGAATCGCCTCGCGATCTTCGCAAGGCTGCCCCAGGTCCACATACACGCAGTGAACCTCATACCCTTCATCCTGCAACCAGCCCAAAATGACCGAAGTATCAAGACCGCCAGAATACGCAAGCACACAAGAAGACATAAGAAGGATTCAGGATGGGGGATGGAGGGGAGAGGAAAAACAACGTGCTTAACAACACCCGCAATTTAGCGGCGGAGTTTACTCCGCATCAAACCGCTAAACAGACGCAAACAGCCCATTGTGGTTCGCCCCGCCACCGCTGACAAGCCAACCACCAATCGCCACCCCCTCCCCTGCCCCCTGCACCACCTATCCTGAACCCTCACCTCGGCAATTCCGCGATCTGAATATTCCGAAACAGAAAATCGGTCGTCGCATCATGCCCCTGAATCGCAATCGCCCCGCCCCCGAGCCGCAATCCCTCACGTCCACTCTCTTTCTCCGGTCGTTTATCAGTCCAATCACTCACCTGGTAGCCATTCACCCACACGGCAAAGTGCGGCCCGTCTGCCACGATCGTCTTGGTAAACCACTTGCTATCATCCGCCACCACACGCCGCGCCGGCTGCCGACGATAGATCGCCCCGGTGCCGAAATCCTTCGGCTTCGTCCGGTCGCCATTTTCAAACACATTCTGAATCTGGCTTTCGTAGCCAGCCCAGCGACCATTGCGCAGCGTGCGCATAAAAATCCCCGAGTTCAGCCCCGGCCCGTTGACTTTGCACTGGAGCTGCAACACGAAGTTCTTGTAGTCGCGCGACGTTTCGATCTGCCCCGGCCCATTCGTCAGATGCAGCTCGTTCTGATCCGTCAACTGAAACTGGCTCTTCTCCGCGCGATCCTTGTTCCAACCGGCCAGATCGCGGCCGTTCAATAGCGGCTGCAATCCTAATGGCTTCAATCGCACGTTGCGGAACGCCACCGCCCCCTCGCGCGACTGGAGGCCGATGTGACCGATTCGCAGCGGCTTCTCGTCGGTGTACTGCACCGCCGATTTGCCGTTCAGGCGAACCGCAATCTGACCATCGAGCACCGCCACATCGAACGTATGCCACTCATCCGCCGCCGGCTTCCACTTCGCCTTTCGCGCAACTTTTTGCCGACCCACAAAGCTACCGGTCGGAAACGGATTATCCTCCGGTGCAATATTTAGCTCGTAGCAGTCGGCCTTGGGGTCCTCTGGTTTGAGCGGCGTCTGTAGAAACACGCCACTATTTGTCTCGCTGCCTGCCTTGAACTCAACATGCAACAAATATTCACCCCACTCCGTCGTCGTCATCAAAAAGCCCGGCTTCTCGCCGGTCGTACGGATCTCGCCATCGACAACCTCCCATTTCGCCTCTCCGGTAGGCTGCCAACCGAACAACGTTTCGCCGTCGAACAACGAAATCCACCCTTCATCGAGCAACTCCTTCGGCAACAACGCCGGCTCCCCAGCCGAGGCCGAACATACCATCAACAAACAAACGACAACCGAGCGCAGAAATGTCATCACGAACTTTCCTGTTAAGAATTCACCACAGAGACACAGAGAGCACAGAGAAGAAGTAGGAGAACCGCTAATTGACGCTAATAGCTCGCTAACAAAGAAGCGGAAACAAACAACACGGCCTGATTAGCGCCCATTAGCGTCAATTAGCGGTTAAGTTTTCTCCGTGCCCTATGTGATCTCTGTGGCAAATCATTCCTCAATTTCCAACCGAACCTCCCCAACCAACCCGCCTACCCGCGACTTGGTCGGATCACCAACAACTCCACTCCCCTTCTCAATCGCCGGATACTCAACCTCAATCTCGAGCGTATTATGATGCTCCAACCGCTCGGTAATATCCACCCGCAACCCTCGCCCCTCCCACACCTCCCCCCGCCCCTCGCGGCTTAGCGCAACGCCCCCCCAACACCTCGCTTCCTCCACCACCAAGCACACCCGCTCCCCCCACTCC